>NZ_CP007739.1:3105000-3337035 GCF_000724485.1 Bacillus methanolicus MGA3
TCGGAATCAAATGAGTTTCCGGGTTATGGTTTTCGCCAATCTCCGCCGACTCATGCGCTCCAGCCGCGTTGAAATAACGAAGCACGACATAGTTAAGACTATACGCCGCAGCAAAATCCGCTAAAATTTGCTCAACCATTAATTTTGAACGTCCGTCTGGATTAATTGGATTTGTTGGGCAATCTTCTGTAATCATTTCAACATTCGGAATCCCATATGTTGCTGCTGTTGATGAGAAAATAAAGTTTTTTACATTATATTTCAGCATCGTTTCTAACAATGTTAACGTCCCTGCAACATTGTTTTGATAATATTTGAGTGGTTTAATCACCGATTCGCCAACTAAGCTGTTCGCCGCAAAATGCATGACGGCCTTAATCGGGTATTTTTCAAAAATCGCATCAAGATCCGCTCGATTACCTAAGTCGC
This sequence comes from Bacillus methanolicus MGA3, assembly GCF_000724485.1. Lineage (GTDB taxonomy): Bacteria > Bacillota > Bacilli > Bacillales > Cytobacillaceae > Bacillus_Z > Bacillus_Z methanolicus_A. Next base: position 3,105,430 of record NZ_CP007739.1, read on the forward strand.
CTTGAACAAACACCGCACGCTCATCGACTAAATATCGATGACCAGTCGATAAGTTATCAAGCACGATTACTTGCTCTTTTTTAACTAATTCTTTCACTAAATGACTGCCGATATAACCGGCACCGCCAACGACTAAAATCATACAAATCCCCCTTAAAAGTAGGGGTCTGGCCCCTACTTTAGTTGGGGCCAGACCCCTTCAAAAGACCTAAACAAGTACGGTTCTCGGTCCTTTCTTTCTTGGATATTGTTCATTGTCAACCGAAGTATCATCAAATGGCTTCCCGGCAGGAACCGCCCGCTCACGGCCCCATGCCCGAATTTGTTCGATTTGCTCAGGACTTGTTTGCGAAAGAGGAACAACATTTTCAAAATACTTAATAAAGGTTTGGTCCGTAATGGAATCGTCACCTTTTACAACTGCTTGTTTGACAACATCCCTAACGGCAGCTTCAATATCAGCACCGGCGAATCCATCAGACAGACGTACTAGCTTTTCGAGAAGACTTGGACTCACATCTCGTTTCAAGCCTTTGTTGATATAAATACGAATAATTTCTTCACGTTCTTTCGGTGTCGGTAAATCGACAAAGAACAACTCGTCAAAACGCCCTCTTCGCAGAAGCTCCGGTGGAAGCTTTGACACATCATTCGCTGTTGCAACAACAAAAACACGTGCTGGGCTTTCTTGGAGCCAATATAAAAATTGACCGACCATACGCGTGGACGTACCGCCATCTCCGCCTCCAACAGCACCCGCTAATCCTTTTTCGATTTCATCAATCCAAAGTACGCAAGGTGCAACATGATCAGCAGTGGCTAAAGCTTCCTTTAATCTTGCTTCACTTTGGCCTAAATATTGGCCGTGAATCGTAGAAAGATCAAGCCGGTACAATGGCAGATTCCATTGAGCAGCAATCGCTTTTGCAGATAAGGATTTTCCACATCCAGGAACACCAACTAATAAAATACCTCTTGGAGGGCGAATCCCGCGATCGCGCAAGTCTGCCGTTAACAGCTTTTCATTGGCATCCAGCCAGCGCTTCAAACCTTCTAAACCGCCCACTTGATAATCTTCACGAATTTGAACTCTCTCAATCCCTGAAATATCAGCAAAAATACGATCCTTCGCGTGCATAAGCTCTTTTAAGTCTTCATTTTTAATGGATCCATTTGCTAAAAGTGTAGCAATTACGTTTTCTGCTTCAATTTGGCTGATTCCGGCCAAGATGGCAGCAGCCTGTTTTTCTTCCTCTTCACCCCACTCAATCGGGATTTCTCCGCGATATGGTGAAATTTGATCCCGGATAATCATTAACATTTCGTCTTCATTCGGCGGAGCAAGCGTAATCGACATTCCGAGGCGCTGTAGAGGCCCCCAAACAGGTTTATTAGTTATAACAATAATACTACCGCCTGTTTCTGTTGCCATCATTGCGAGATCTTGAAATTGTCTCGCCGTCGGTGTATCGTCCTCAATATCTTGGACCTCTGTGAAAATAAACGTTAAATTTTGTTGTTGACTAATTTTTTGGCTTGCAAAATCAAGTCCCCCCATAATGGAGCGATCATCATTGACAAGGCGGTTTGAAATAATATCTCTCGTCCCTTGAGAAATCGTATGAAAAAACACTGGAATTGAAAGCTTATGTGCAATCTGTCCTGCAACATCCAAAGCTCTTGAACGTTCGGAAGTTCGAATCGAAATAAAAGGAATTCTTGCTTTTAAATATCTCTCTAACGTACTTAAACAGCTTTTTAAATCATTCATGGCAATATAACCCTTCTTCTTGTAGATTTTGGTCCCTTTATAGTGGTGTTTTCATCTGTTTGAGATGTGCTGATAGAAGAACCAAATACATTTTCAACTTGATCGAAATGTGTGATCGGATTATTTTTTATAAGCATTCGTAGACGCCCTGTTCGATCTGTTTTTGAGCTATCCTCCAGGGATTGCTGTGTGCTTTTCGCATATTCTTGCAGAATATTATACATCGACTCTCTTACTTGTTCAGGAAAAGCAGGCAAAAGTGCAACACGTTTTAAAACGGCTAAACGCTTGCGTGCCGATAATATCGCTTTTACTAGAGCTGTTTCATCCCCATTCCAATGGTTTAGTTCTTTCTGAAGCTGATCGGCTATTTGACGAAGACGGAAATCGATTGTTTCATAAAGGCGCTGCGTAAGCCGCTCCGCAACACCTGTCGTCCATTCGATACTCCCTTGTTCCATGAATCGAATTGTCTCTTCATCCTTCGTTCCCTCTTTTAATTGATCAAAGCAATCAACCCACTCGGCATAAGTAGTCGGTATGCTCATAACAATTTCGTACTCCTTCTTTTTACAAGCGTAGCCGGCGGCTTTAAATCCCATTCAGGAAATTGTGTCGCAAGCGCATTGTTTGTTGTTTCTTTTTCAACTTCTTCAAGGACTTTTAAAAAGGCACTTTCTTTATTTTCTTTTGATTTATTTCGATTTAATAGACCCGCTTGGTTTTCCGGATGACTCATCGTTATTCTCCTCCTTAGTTCACAACGGATCGTGCTGTATCATAGCTTGAGAATGTATATTGCTCAGGAGTAATGGATTCTAATAGATTTGTAACGAGAGCTGCATTCTCATCCTCTTGTGCATACTCTTTTCTCCAATCAACCAATTCCGCCAAGGATGCACGTAATATTTGCTTGCACTGCTCGGATAAGTTTGCAAATTCTTGAATGATTTGATCTTTTCTTTTTTGAAGATTCTTTTTCCCTAAATAGAAGTAGACAAAGCAAAAGATAGCAAATACAAATAGGAATGGCGCACCAAAGCCCATAAGCGTAAATAAAATACCGCCTGCTAAAGAAGCCCAATGCTTCAATGTTAGCTTCACTTGTTTGATGGCCTGTTCTTTCCGTTCTTCAAAATGACTTTCAAGTGATTGAATTAATTCTTGTTCATTGGATCCATCCTGTGTGACTCCCGTCCATTGATCGATTGCCAGTTCTACATCAACAGGAACACCCGCACGGTTTTCAGCAGTTATATCATCATGAGCACTTTTAATCCAATCTTTTGATAACGCAATTGAAAACTTTTGTGTTGCCAGTGAAGCGTTTGAAACCTCCGGATGCATGGCAAAGTTTGTTAAAAGCTGCGTAAAGGAAACTCGTTCCTCTAGTGTTTTCTCTTCTTCAAACAGCTTTTGTGCTCGATCGCGATCTCCATTTTCTTGAATAATTAATGATAATAGTCTCTCATCTCTGCGAAGAGGAAGCTCTTCATCATCAAATTTCGAAACGAGCGTGTCAAGTAAAGCATCTACCGCATAGGCAATGCTTTTTTCCAGCGTAATCTCTCTTGCAAAAATATCATTAAAATAGTCGTAAATAATTTTATGAAGTTTTGCCCCTTCAAGACTCTCCTCTAATTTCGGCCATGTTGGGCTATATTCTTTCAAATACGGATACGACTGATCGTTTAGTTTTTGCAATTTCGACTCCAGCGCAACCTTCCATTGATGATGCTGCTCTTCCACAAAACCAACTTTCTGAGATAACTCCTCTATCCAAGACTCGATTTGCTTTCCGCATTTCATCCGGGCATCCGGACCGAAGATTCCATTTGTATAACCATCTATTAAAATAACAATCTCTCTTTCCAAGCTATGTGGATCTTGCAAGCCAAAATAGCGTTCAAGCCATTCTCTGCTTGCTTTGTATCTGGCTCCGCGACGAGTTACTAATGCAAAGAATAAGGACGTTTTTTCATCATCACGGCGAAGAGCCTCGAGCATTGCTTTTTCAGCCAATTCTTTATTATCGTTCAGCCAAGCGGAAAGCGCAATTAAACACGGAGCTAACCAGTAGTGGGGAGCAGCTAACATATGCTCTTCCGTTGTGTTCTCAATCGTTTCTTTCTTTACAAGGCTTACGTCAACTGCTTGAAGTATTCCCGTTACACGACGTCGTATTTCCGCGTAATGCCCAAATTTCGTTTCAAGTTCTTGACGAACCTTTACAATTCTCGTTTCAGCCAGCTGGACATTTTTTTCTAATTGATCTTTTCGAACAAATTCATGAAATTCCCGGATAAGAGCATCTAAATTGGCTCTTGTATCAATCACTTCACTATGTACTGCATTGACTTGATCGGATACGTAGGCTACTCCATTTTCTAATGAACGTAGACTTGCTTCAATTCTGCTTAAATCAGCATGATGGATAATTCGTTCTGATGACATATTTTCTTCACCCCTGAATTACTGCAACATCACCGTTTTTTGTAACAGCCCGCAGTGTATCACTATATACTTCGATAAACGCATAACCAGGATGCAGCGCTATACTTCTCGCGCGATCCATTTGCGGCGGGAGAGCCTCGCCTCTTTTATAATGCTGGACAATATCCAATTTCACATCTAACGTATGAACCTCATATGGATTTCCTAAATAACACTTCGCAATGATCCCGATTGGGTATTGGTAAGGTGTTAATTCAGGAAATTCGCTTTGTATTGCTTGTTTCAGCTCTTCAATCTGAGCATGACTGCAAGTTACCCCGCCTGCATCCAGCTTTGTTATAGCATTTACATAGGCTTCCGAACGTTTTTGCCGTAAACGCTTTTCTAATGCCAGACCAGTTAACTCTACAGTTGTACGGGAAACTTGTGAAGGAGTTACGCTCAAATCTACCTTTTGGTTCACATTCGTATGAATAATCGGCCGTCGCATTTTTTTCCTCCTCTTAGTGTGAAAACAAAGCTTCTGCGATCCAAAGTGTCATTTGGGCAGACATTCACCGGAAATGCCTATTTCACCTCCTAATAAATTACTATATGGTAATATTTATTAATATATTATTAGATATGGAAATTTTACTATAATACATTAGCATTTGGAATTCATTTTACAAAAAATCTTACATTTTTCTACAATTAGATCCAACAAACTACCTTTTTCTAGAAAAAATATTGTCGAAAAATTTTTGTAGGTTTAAAAGTGAAATTTATGGTAAAATTTTCAGGCAACTATTTTTCACATAAAAAGGGAGGATGATCAATATGAAGAAGGCAGCTAGAGTAATAGCACTCATACTAGCATTGTTCGTTGTATCAGCCCCCATCAATACGACGGTGAATGCTTCAACTATTAACCAAGTGAAATGGGGAAAGATGTATTTAAAGAAAGGAATGATTGGCAAGCTTATCATTCTACAAAATACAAACATCTATTCAAAAGGTAAAAATGGAAATTTAATAGTTGCAGCAAGAGCAAAAAAAGGACAGGAAATAGGTGTATATACTTTTAAGAATAATCTATATGGGGTAGGCGGAAATCGATACATAAAGAAAACTTCAGCAGTCAAGTACCAAACTCCATCAAAGCAAATGTTATCAAAATTAAGAGTAGTTACTAAAGGATTAAAGCTAAATCCTAAAAAGACTTATGTCTATTACGATTATACTGACCATGTGAAAGATACTTGGAACTACACAGGAACAGATAATAATAGATGGGACCTTTGGACAGTTTCGAGAGAAAACGGAGAAAAGGAATATTATGCTTATAAAGAAGATCAAAAGAATATGGCTTTTGGACCTCAAAACTCAGAAATCATATTAAAAATTCCTTTTCCTTTAACAGTTAACAAAAAATGGGAATATTTCGTATACGAAGGTGATCCTGTAGAAAAGTTTACAGTCACGTCTTTATCAAAAGATGTAAAAACACATGCAGGTACATTTAAAAATGTTATTGAGATCAAAAGTTCTTTTGGTTATGTCTTTTATTTTGCTGAAGGTACCGGACTTGTACTTTCTGTAGATAAAAGCGGGAAAAGACTATATGAGTTATACAAAGTGTACTAAAAAGGAGTTTTGTAACTAATCCCATTTCGTTGGGATTTAAGAAAAAAAGGAGGTATGACGATGAAAAAATGGATTTTCGGTGCAGCCGTCTGCTTTGCGCTGATGTTTAGCAGTTTCTTTCCTCATGAAGCATCAGCAAAAGTTATATGGGACGGCATGGAATTAAAGAAAGGGCAAATCGGTAAAGTAACCATCTTAAAACAGACAGAGCTTTATCAACTGAACGGTACGGAAAAGACTATTTTAAAAAAATTAAAACCGGGTGAAGTGTACCGTATTTATCAATTTCTTCCTGGAAAACTAGGACTTGGCGGCGGAAAATTTATTGACCGTGACAATCGAATCAAATATCAAACTCCATCAAAAGAAAAAATACAAGCATTAGGGGTAAAAATTACAAAACATCGTTATCAAAATACCTTTGATTATCCTCAAGTGACAGGCTTAATCAGCAAATCTGCTCAAGATAAAATCAATGAAACAATTAAAAAACATGTCCGCGCATCTTACAATGCTATGATTGAATTGGAAGAGCAGGAGAAAGAAGACCGCGAAAATTACTACGATCCAGATACTGATTATGAATTTTGGTATGACTATGATTACAGTATGTCATATGAAATTAAATACAATGAAAATAATCTGCTAAGCATTTTAATATACGATTACTCGTATACAGGCGGTGTTCATGGATTGACCTCCGTAACATCCTACAACTTTAATGTATTAACAGGACAGCAATTAAAACTGGGCAATGTCGCAAAATCCCAGACAGCTTTGAATAAGATTAAAAAATACGCGATTACCGATTTAACTAACCGCGCAAACCGCGGGGAAATGATATTCAAAGAATACTTACATGATATGAAGATTAACAACGAACGCCCATTCTATTTCACTTCGAATGGTATTGTCATCAAATTTTTCGAATATGAAGTGGCCGCATATGCAGCGGGAATGCCTGAAGTCAAAGTTCCATATTCTGTATTTAAATAGGTATTAAGTAGGGGCCAGGCCCCTATTGTGCATTAACGCTTTAGAGCAGAAACGTAGCAACTGTCAAAGAATAAAAAGGAGAGCGTGGCTCTCCTTTTTGAATTAAAGCAAAAAATTTACAATTTAAGGAGTGTTGTTTTTGTTTAGGAAATATAAGTTAATAGTTTTTATAACTAGCTTTCTTTTATTATTTACTTTAGTTTTCCCTTTTACCCCATCCGACGTTAAAGCAGCAGAAAACTACTACACAAATACAAATCAATTACAATTAGTTGAAACAATAACATTGTACGATAGTCCGACAAGTAAGCCTTTATCAGCTAAAGTTGCTCCACAAACGGTTAACGTGATTAGTAACTGGGTAAAAATTAAAACATGGTTGGGAGAAAAATGGATTCATCTAACAGAAAGAAAAGTTCAAATTAAACTGACGGAAATAACAGACTTATATGATCAACCAAACGGGAAAAAGAATCAAGCTTTAGCTCCGCAAACAGTAAACGTTTTAGAAGAAAGCAATGGTTGGTTTAAAATTAATACTTGGATTGGAGAAAAATGGATTCATCCATCCAACGCGGTCATTCTATTAACCGTCAATCAAACAACATCGCTATACGATTCACCAGAAGGAAAAAAACTAAATGCATCCATTGCCCCACAAACTGTAACTGTTATAGAAGATTGGTATAAAATTAACACTTGGCTTGGTGCAAAGTGGATTATGTTGAATGGAAGCGAGTCTGCATCTAAACCTCCAACCGGAAATTTTAGTGAAAAGGATATTTTCGCTGAAGCACTTGCGTTTACCCTTGGAGTTGAAGGGGGATATGTAAATGATCCAAGTGATTACGGTGGTCCAACAAATTTAGGTATCACCCAAGACACATATAATCGTTATTTAGCTTTAAAAGGTAAAAAATCAAAGAACGTAAAATATATTACTTTTGAAGAAGCAAAGGAAGCATATTATTTACTTTATTGGAAGCCTTCTAATGCCCATCGTATGGATAGAGCACTAGCAATCGTTATGTTTGATACAGCAGTAAATTTAGGTCTTCATGGAGATGCTAAGAAAGCCGGCGGCGCCATTAAGCATTTACAAAAAGCGCTAAACATTACCGCAGATGGAGTGTGGGGGCCTGCGACTGAAAAAGCGTTTGCTGCGGTGCCAAAATCAAAACATAACGAATTAGCCCTTAAAATTATTAGCTATAACAAAGCATTCCGTTATGAGCGTGTCAAGCAGGATCCAAAACAACGAAAATATTTAGAAGGATGGCTTAATCGAGACAATAAATTAGAAAATTATATTAAGAGAATCATCAATTAATTGTTGTTTTCTATATCATTCCGCACGATTAAGCGGAACCATTCGAAAAAATGAATCTCAATATATCAAACCAATAAAAGGAGAGCATATTCCCGATATATTTCAGGAACCCCGCTCTCCTTTTTCATTCCATATTATATCCACTAAAATAACCGTCAATATTTGGACTCATCGTTAATTCAGATAAAGCACTTTCACCTTATCCAGCAGCTTTTTCGAAGGAGTTTCATATTTTACATGCTTAGGCATCTTCGTCACAAAGTATCCTCCGCCTAATCCATATCGTCCGCCATATAGGTTATCAAACGTGTATACACGATATTGCTCGCCCGGCTTTAAGATTCTTACAAACTGTAGCCGCTGATCTTTGTCTCGCTTCCACAAATTAATAGGCTTCTGAACTGTGATTCTTCCTATCTGTCCTTTCTTTAATTCCGAATTTCTCCACATGACAGTGATTTTAGTCTTAATGGAAACTAATTCTACAAAATCAGGATCAAATGTCGCGTTAGGCCGATAAGACTTAATCAAACCAACATGTTTTGCATAGTAACTATACGCACCATTACTTTCTTTTACTTCCACGACATTTTTGAATGTCCCTGCTCTTATTTTTATAGTTTTTGTTACGGAAGTAATTTTACAAATAATTTTCTTCCCCTTATCATCCGTATGCGACCAAGTTGTTCCTACTCTGACTGGATATGCTAGATGCAAGAAAGAGAATTTTTCATTATCAAGGTTTCCAATTATAAGACCAGATTTGTTCTCTTTGTAATACTTTGTGAAATGCTGGTCATGGTCATACGAGTAAATGCCTTTCCATATGTACTTCCCGTCTTTGACATAGCTAAACTCCTGAGTACTAGATCCTTCCGAATGGGCAAACTTTAATATTTTTGTTGTGTCAGGCATGTAGCTGTCATACCCACTCGCATAAGCTTTCCCAGTGAACGGCATGATCGTGAAGATACTGACAGCGGCTAACAACAATACGGAATGAAAAAGCTTAGATTTTTTAATCTCTCTCCCCTCCTCGTAATAAGGTATTCTCGGGGAAGGAAAGATACTCCTTCCTTTTTTGATAGAAAATACAGAAAATTTGAAATTATATATCTGAAATCTATTCAAAATTGGAGCGAAGGCTCATAACATTCTCTTGATCATGACACAGAGAGAGTAACCCCCTTATCTACTAGCGTTTGAGTAAATTGTTTGTGGGTAAAAGAAAATAACCTCTTCATAAAGTGAAGGATGAGGGTATCCTTCACCTTATGAAGAGGCTGCCAAGTTATCGTGGTAAATTGAGCAAAAAAAAGATGATCCCTCTTATTGTACAGTAGAGTTAGAAAGGTGGGAGTTGCTTCAAGGGATGCCTAACAATATCCGGGTGCGAAAGATAAGAAAGAAGAAAACGTATGCGAATGATTAGGATTAAAATAATAAAAAAGTAAAGTTCAGTCATCTTTAATGCCATTTATACGTTTTAATCGGTAATATTTTTTCTCTACTGAAAGCGTTGTTCTATTTAAGATACTAGCTATTTCTTGAAAAGTTTTTCCGCTTGCAGCTAATTCTATTAATTGTTTTTCTTCCTGGGTTGTCCAGTTTCTGTAATTTCGCACATTCTTTTTTTGTTTTCTCTCTTCCTTTACCCAATCAGGCTCTGGAGGAAGGGAATTAAAAGCCAATTTTGAAAAATCGATTCTATCCTTATTTTCATAAGCCCATTTCCAAAACTCTTCGATATCAATAAATGTAAATTTCTTTTTATATCTTGTTACTCTTTGTCTAAAAGGCAATCCGTGCCGATTGATCCAGCCGAGAACTGTATTTCGGTCAATTTGCAATGTTTTCGCCAATTCTCCCGCTGTAACCATCCCCGTACTGGCTTTTGTGTTGGATGTCCCCCTTTTTCTTATTAAGGTAATTTCGAGAGACTTAGGCTGTCGTCCCAGTTTTTTTGCTATCGATTTTAAAGATTGTCTACCCAAATTATCTTCTATGTAACACAGTTCTTTTTTTGAAAGCATAGTAAATTTATCAATCTTCCTTTCTAGACATTATATTCGTGCTCTTGTAAGTGTATTGCCATTTCTGATAAGGAACTGTTTAAAGCAAACTTATACGAGTTCAAGGGAAATCGATGTCGGAGAGCTTTATATATTACTTTTTGGTTTTTGGTAGGAAAAAAAGAAAGGATTTGCTTTGTTGCAAAAATCACACAATTTGATATTCATAATCATGTTCTAAAAGCTTCTGATATGCTATGGAAAGGTTTTGCAAACATTCTATTCTTAACTTTTCATCGCAAACAAAATCATACAGCAATTCATGCTTTAAACTTGAATATTTTTCCATTATAGAATTTTTCGCAAACTGCTTCTTTTTTGCATAATCTAGCATTTCTCTTTCAAAAAACTCTACCGTACCAAATAGAACAGTCATTGGGATCTTATCCTTTCCGTGTCTGATCTTATGATATTCTTTTTTCTACTTTCCTTACTTATTTCTACATTCCTTTTTAGATCTACATTAAAAAAGTCCGCCAAAAAGATTGGCGGACAAATATGTTAAAAGAAACATCCTTTAACATATTAAAAAATAATCCGATCTTTTTGGCAACCCGACTATCATAGCACCAAAGTGCCTTAGACTCGTGGCTTTGCGTCCCTATCTTTCGATAAGTTTGCCCTTAACATTTGTTACTTTTATACTAAAACTATATCATTATTATTTCAACAATATTCGCCCCTTTTTAACAAATATTTTACTTTTTTTACATATTTGGACCTAGGATTTGAGCCACTCTGATTACAATTAAGAAAGGAACGACTATACGAATTTAGTAACTTGAAAATCAATAAAAAAGACCGCATAGCGGTCTTTTCCGTTATCGCACATTGGAGATGTACTGTGCGTATACGTAGCCTTTTCCTTTGCCATATTGGATTTCGTACCAGGATCCCGTTTTCCGAAGAACCATTACAGTCTGGTTTTTCTTTAAAGATCCAAGTATTTTCCCAGAGTTCGATGGTGTGGAACGGACAATTAATGCAGCGGTATTTACCGTTCCTGTCATTTTCTTACCTGTTTGGTTTTGTTAGAGTATAAGAAGCCTCAGCTGAACGTTTGTTATTGCTTGCATCCGTTACTGTAATAACAAATGTATATTTTCCGCTGCTTATTTTAGAAGCATTCAAGGATGCCCATTGGACCCCGGCTTGTTTTTGGGCGTTTTTGGCAAGGTAGGTCAGGATTTTTCCTTTCGAATCTTTTACATAGACAGCCACCTTAGCGGCCTCATTAATCTCATATCGAAGGAATATTTTGTTTGTCTTTGAGTCAAAAGAGGTTTTTGTATTTTTAATAACAGGTGCCGTTGTATCCTTTGGAACAGACTTTGTTAATGTAAATGGAACGGCTGTTGAACTGCGGTTGTTGCTGCTATCCACCGCGATGATAGCAAATGTGTATTTCTCATTTTTTATGTTGGATACACTCCATACCGTCGAATGCAGACCTGCCTGCTTTTGAGAACCATTGACAAGGTAAGTTAAAATCTTGCCGTTTTGATCTTTGACATACACAGTCACTTTCGCTTTTTCATTAATAACAAAGCTAAGTTTTACCTGCTTGGTTTTTGAATCGTAAGATGTCTTTACATCTTTAATAACTGGTGCCCTCATATCTTTCGCAGGTGCCGGTGTTGGCACTGGTGCCGGCTCGACTGGTTCAGGTTGCTCAGGTGCTGATTTGTACAGTGTTGCCACGCTCGTTTTTTCGTAATAGAAAGTAAGAATGTCTTTATAGGTTTTACCAGCTTCAGCTGCATTTTTGGCTCCATACTGGCTTAGTCCAACACCATGTCCGTATCCCTTTCCGGATACTTTAATCGTATTAGCCGCAGTATCAACAGTGTCTACGAAATAGCTTTTCATTAAACTAGGACCAACGATCGCCCTGATTTTCGAAGCAGGTACGTTGACCAATTCAAGACGTCGTGCCAACGCTTTTCCTTGTTCCCTGATTAAAAATTCGATCGCAATGCTTCCTTTGCTCACCCTTCCTCCAGAGGTTTTACTATGAAGGGATAAAGCAGGAACAGCTGTAATTTTAATATCTTTGTTTGCATACCCATTCGCTCGCAGCCAGGCTTTCATATTGGTCAGAACCTTTGATTGTTCGGCTTCTTTTATAGCAGCCCACCATTCGTCTGCGTTTGTAAGATCCAACTTAGCAATGTCAATTTGTTTCTTTTTAATGCTGAAGCTCCACTCGGATTGCGGATCAAACGGATCGTCTTTGATCGTCAAATATGGCAGGGCTGCAGTTCCCCATGCATTCGTGTTTGACTCAGTCTTTCCTCCATTGCTTGACGAGAAGACAGCACCGGCACCGATCGGTGTTCCTCCATAAGTGATCACTTGGCCCTCGGTCGCTTCAACTGCTTTCGTTGATTTTTCGTGCCATGCGTAACCGCCGTATACCTGGTAGCTTTGCGTATCGTCAACGATTTTGCCTATGTATCCCATTGCATATGTCCGTGCCGCAACTGCCTGTGCCTTTAGCGCTTCTATATGCCATAAAGCCGGCATTTCGGAAGGCACGACCCCTTTTAAGTATTCTTCAAGTCCGATCGCGTTAATGGGCCGAACGTACTTCCCGCTTTCGATCGTAAAAGTGAAACTACCTAAATATTTTCGGCCATTAATCGAAAGAGGACCGTTCCCCTTCATTGGTTTGGCTTCAACCTGTGAGGCTTTGCCAACTTCGTTCGAACCTTTTAGTACAACAATATTGCTGCCGCTGACTTTCAGAGTATACGTCTGATTGGCTTCCAGTTTTTTGTTTGCTAGATTCGTTGTGTAGGTAACATCGGGTATAATCGTAATCTGGGATTTATTGCCAAGATAGTTTTTTAGTTTTACCCGAATAACCGGCTCTTCTGCCGCCTTTACAGGTACACCCGGCAAAAATGCCAGGGTAAGAACCATCACTAGAGCCCACAACATTCCTCTCTGCAGTTTTATCACTTATTAACCCCTTTCTTGTAAAATTTATGAAAATAATAGTAACTTATCCAAAAATATATATCAATTAACTACTATTACCAAATTGATAGTCTCTATGAATGTCCTTCTATTATATCGACAGGGTTTTGCTTTGTTTAAAGTGTAAATAAGCAGATTGATATTTGTAAATTTTTCCTTTGGATAATTGTAAAGGGCCTGGCCCCAATTTTTTGATTAATAAATGAATTTATGTTTAAGCAAAAGTGTTTGAGAAATTTCGTGTGTCAACCATAGAATGAAGAATTTCATAATACTCCTCATCCAGCATTTTGTTGCAAATCCCCCAATAATAACCGAAAACGTTATTAATCTTTGTCTTCTTGAGTTTTATGTTCCGAACTAATTGCTTAAATGCTTTTACTGCCAATTCAAGCTTGTCCTCTTCTGTGTAATAAGAAAGGCATCGAGTACTTACTTGAACAACCTTGTAAAATTCCTCTATCTTCTCAGCATCATCGAAAAAGCATTTTACAAGATTCGTAAATGCAGAAGGGATTTTATTACTAACGAATGAAGAGTTTAGCGCTATCATACGTTCATTTTTTAGATTGATAGTTTTAATCTTTGATGGTTTCTTATTAGGTGCGTCAATTGATACTGCTTCCGCTGCTTCATTTAAAATAGGCTGCGTTTCTTGCTTTGTTGGATATTTTTGAAAAACATAAACGCTGTGACCTTGTCTGCCATTTTTGGACTGAGTATGAATGATATGAATAATGCCGAACCTCTTCGCTTTCCTTAACATACGTTCAAAAGTTGAACGGCTAATCCCACCCTTTTCAGAATGTTTATGGGTAGCAGATACAATCGTTTGAATCTTTGCGTTGCAAACCCCAGGAATCTTTGCAGAAAAGCGAACAAGCCTCTTTAATGCGATTGTTTCACTTTTCGTAAACTGATCCTTTAAATCTGTCATCCACTGTTCAAAATGATTATTGAAATCCTTTATATCATAAAACTGCGATAGTTCTTTAAAATCTTCAATTCTCCCCGACCGCATAAAAAAATGCCCCTTTCTTTTTGGGGCATACTATTACAAATTTATCAGATTGTTAATCAACACTTGGTTTTCTGCCCCAACTTCTTTCCACTTGTTATATATAGAGAAAGAAGGCAAAAGGACATGGTGACGGCTAGTTTAAAGGTAATAGTGTTTTCCAACTCCTATATCATTAATATGTTGGTGGAACACTCCATTAGGCATGGAATTCATGCGTTTATCGTTTGGTCATAATTCTCCCTCAGGCGCTTTATATCTTCTTTAGGCGGCAAACCAAACATGCGGGAATATTCACGGCTGAATTGTGATGGACTTTCGTATCCTACCCGGAATGCCACATCAGCGGCATCTGTTGACTCGGATAGTAAGATGCGACGGGCTTCCTGCAGTCTCAATTGTTTTTGAAACCTAATAGGACTCATAGCTGTTACCTCTTTAAAGTGTCTATGAAGCGAAGAAACACTCATATTCGCTATTTCCGCAAGCTCCTCAATCTTAAAAGACCTATCATAGTTTTTCATGATATATTCGATAACGTCACTGATTTGATAGGCAGAGCTTCCTTTTATTGCAATTTGCCCCAGCGCAACTCCATGTTGTCCTTGCAGAACTCGATAAATGATTTCCTTCGTGACAAGAGGAGCAAGTACCGGAATATCCTTTGGATTGTCTAGCAAATGAACTAATCTGGATACAGCGTCCAACAGAGATAGCTCTATTTGGCTGACATACATACCTCGCTTAGCATTTTCTTTCTGGTCAACTCCAATTTGAGAATCACGCAAAACCTCTAAGATTTGACTTGGCGTAAATTCAAGTTTGAGAGCCAAATAAGGAACTTCGGAAGAGGCTTCAGTGACTTGTCCGGTAATTGGCAAGTTAACGGATGCAACAAGATAATCTGCAGGTCCGTACCTAAAGCGCTCCTGTCCCAGCAATACTTCCTTCATACCTTGAACGACTATGCATAAGGAAGGCTTGTGAACTCCGTAATTTGGTCCGGTAACATTAGAGTAACGAGAAAAAAATAAAGACGGAATAGCAGTCGCGTGAGAACCGTCCCGACCTGTGTGACGCTCAATAAGTTTGACAAGCTCAACCTGCTGTTTATAGATTTGTTCAGACATATGAACCCCCTTGTTTCTTTATGTTGCTAGTTCCATTCTAATGCACTTTCGCCTGTTGCATAAGTATTGTGAGAGGATTAGGCAATCATTTGAGACGAATGTGATACCAGTCGGTTTTTCATATATTGCATAATAAGGATGCCCAAGTTTTTGTCACAACTTTATTTTTATAGATAAGGAGTAGATAGACCACCATGAATAACACTTGGAAAATCTACATGCTAACCCTTATCAGCTTCTTGGTTGGTACGTCACAATTCGTTATCGTTGGCATTCTGGACAAAGTAGCTGATTCTGTAGGTGTCTCGGTATCGGTGGCTGGACAGCTTATCACAGTATTCGCACTCGCCAACGCAATTGGTACACCAGTTTTCATGATGGCTACTTCGAAAATGGATAGGCGTAATCAATTACTACTGGCTCTTGTCATCATATTGCTCGGAATTGTTTCAACTCTTGCGCTACCGGGATTTGACTTCCTGATGGTTTCGCGCATTGTACTCGGAGTAGGAACAGGCATTTTCGTCGTCACTGCCTATGCTACTGCTGCGAATCTGGCGCTTCCTGGACGACAGGCTGGAGCGATGTCCAACATCTCATTGGGCTTCAGTTCCTCCCTTGTTCTCGGTGTTCCCATCGGACGCGTCGTCGCTGCAGCATTCGATTGGAAGGTGATCTTCTGGGGCATTGGATTTTTTACTCTGTTAGGAATTTTCGCCATTGCAAAAACGATTCCATACACAAAAGACGAAGAGCCCATTCCTCTAGGCAAGCAACTCGCCCTGTTAAAGAATCCAAAGGTCGCATTCGCCCTTGGCGTAACATTGTTCGTATTTATCGCCTATTCAGTGGTCAATACGTATATCACCCCCTTCCTGACTTCTGCCATATCAATAAGTGGAAGGGGAGTAAGCGTCATTCTCTTCGCTTTGGGAATAGCAAGTTTGTTCGGGTCCAAACTTGGTGGCTTTCTGGCGGACCGGCTCGGCACTGCCCAGACACTCATTGGAAGCATGTTAGTACAAGCTCTCAGTCTTGCATTGGTGTCCGCCCTCTCAGGTTCAGTAGTTGTCGTCATTTCGTTACTCATGCTTTGGACGATTGCTGCTTGGGCGTTCGGACCAACCCAGAACTTCAACCTACTATCAGTTGCTCCTGAAGCGTCCGGTATAATTCTTAGTCTGAACAGCACATTTGTGCAGCTTGGCTTTGCAGCAGGCGCTGGTATCGGGGGAATCGCCGTGGATAGCTTGTCGATACTGGTGATTTGTTGGATCGGTGCTGCTGCGGTCATGGTCGCACTCTTCGTCGCTGTCGCATCATTAGGGCTTACCCGTACATACATCAAAATAAAATGAGTGACTTCACACTTTATATTAATAAACAGGAGGATTTCATATGCAAAAAGTAATTTTGAACAATGGCGTTGAGATGCCTTTACTCGGCTTTGGTGTTTATCAGATTCAAAATGCAAATGAATGTGAACAATGCGTTTATGACGCTATTATGGCAGGCTATCGTCTGATTGATACCGCTGCCTCTTATCTGAATGAAGAAGCAGTCGGCAAAGCAATCAAGCGGAGTGGTGTTCCAAGAGAGGAATTGTTTATTACCACAAAACTCTGGGTTCAGGATGCCGGTTATGAAAGCACAAAGAAAGCATTCGAAAGATCACTGGAAAGACTGCAATTGGATTATTTGGATTTGTATTTAATTCATCAGCCATTTGGCGATGTATATGGTTCTTGGCGTGCTATGGAGGAATTATACCGTGAGGGAAAAATCAGGGCAATTGGAGTTAGTAACTTCCAGATGGACCGTCTTGTGGATTTGATTATTCATAATGAAGTAATTCCTGCCGTAAACCAGGTTGAAACGCATCCTTTCTGCCAACAAATAGAAAGTGCTAAACTTATGAAAGAGTACAATGTTCAGATAGAGTCCTGGGGACCTTTTGCTGAAGGAAGAAATAACATGTTCGGGAATGAAATTTTAGTATCAATAGCCGAAAAGTATAATAAATCCGTTGCCCAGGTGATTTTGCGATGGTTGACACAAAGAGGAGTCGTTGCAATTCCAAAGTCTGTTCGTAAGGAAAGAATCATCGAAAACTTCAATATCTTTGACTTTGAATTAAGCCATGAGGATATGGAAAGAATTGCTACGTTAGATACGAAAAAAAGCTTGTTCTTTTCACATAACGACCCTGAAATTGTGAAATGGATCAGTACCCGTAAACTAGATATTTAATACTTATTCTTATACAACACAACGAAATGTAGTACGGGGAACTATTAGTCAGTTTCCGTGGTTATCGGACCATTTAATACAGAAGCAACACGTACGGAATGACGGAAAGCGTCCTTTGCTTTCCGATCAATCCGTAGTGCTTCCGTCCAAGCTATTGTTATCTTTATATCCTATTCCTACAATGTAAAAACTATTTCAAAAAGAGCCTTATGGCTCTCTTAAATCATAAAGTTATTTAACTAATGCTGCTCTCAAATTAACACCATATTCCAAATAGCCCTTTAAACAGGTCAACACATAAACCCATCCTTCTTTATTGCCGATCAATTGATTTATGAAATCATCATCATTTTCATTAAAACCTTCTTCGGTAACTTCAATAATCGTACTCGAAGTATCCAACTCTTTTAGTGTAATCGTAACAATATGTCCATCCCCCCACTGGAACACTATTTTCTTATTTGTCTCAACTTCCATTACTTCTATATCCAATTGAGCATCGTATTCATCATATCTCAATGTAACCGTTTTGCCTTGTTCCCATCTTTCAGAACTCGATGAGAACCAAAAGTTTCCGATTTTTGAAGGGTCTATAAATGCCTCAAATACTTCATTAGCTGGCTTTAATATTTTCATTTTCGTAACGTTTTTCATTAGATACCAACTCACTTTCAATGTATCTATTTTTTCTCTCATTAAGTATCACTAAAACAGCCCCAATGGGTTATCCATGGGGCTATTTATTATTCTAGAAAAAAATAATAATTTATTGATGACCCTCTTGTTGACCTTCTGTGTAAATTTGAAAGGTTACACCGAATTTGTCCGTTACAATCCCATAAGCAGGGCTAAAAGAAGTTTCCTGCATCGGCATTTTTACTTGGCCGTCTTGCTGCAAGGATTCAAAAATTTGTTTTGATTTTTCGATGTCGTTAGTTGTAATACAGATCGTAACTTGATCCCCAATTTGACTGGTATAACCTGGGAATACATCTGAAAACATAAGGTCCGATTCGCCAACCTTTAACAATGCGTGTGCCACAAGTTCCTTTGCTTCTTCTGGTAAAGGAAATTCGGGATTTTCTGGCATTTCCCCAAAAGTTGTGTAAAAAAGGAGTTTCGCATCCAATACTTTTTCGTAAAATTTGATAGCTTCCTTTGCATTTCCGTTCATCATTAAATAGGGGGACAATTGTAATGTCATAATGAAACATCTCCTTAGTTCTAATTTTTTTTCAATACTCGAGTAACTTCTAAACCTACATTTGAACTTGTCAGTGGTAGTAATCACTCTCCCATTATTACCTATAATTGTATTTTAAAACAAAGAACATATGTTCGTCAACAAAGAACTTAATTGAAGACTAACAATTTTTTACTTGTTAAATATAATGAGCAAAAATGTCTACAATATATTAAACAAAAAAGAGATTCCCACCTATTAAGCAGGAATCTCTCCTTTCTTATTATTTCTTCCCAATAGCCACTCTCCACATTTCTGGACCTTCTTCTAAATACTCCCATGTAAACTGATTTTCCCGTTCCATCATAAATTGATAATGAAGAGGACGAGGATCATGGTCATTTGTTAGTTCCATTACTTCTCCAGGCTTTAGACTATCAAATAAGCGGAAAATTGCCGGATGTCGATCACGTGGTTCATAATCAGGTGCGTAAATTCTTGCTGCAAATTGGCTCACAAAAAATGCCTCCTTTAAATTATCATATTTATAATATTTACATCATACTATCTCAGTTTATTGGTTATAGTGATATACATCACAACTCGTGGCGAAATTCTCAACATACTCGAAAGGAGAATGAAAATTGAAGGAGTTCATTGGATTTTGTTCGGAATGCGGCAAACAAATTTTTTGCTTAGATGGATTTTTAAACGGTGTCGTGAGCGATGATAAAAAAAGGTTGTATTGCTTTCAGTGCTCAGAAAAAAAGAAGGAGAATTAAACCACTAACCATATAAGAAACATACTAAGATTATTAGAAGTTAAAGAATAGGTAGTAATCTGTGATAAAAATCACAACAATTGAGATTGAAATTCACTATCATAAAATTGATAGGAGATGAGGACAATGGGAAAAATGATCGAATTAGATGTTCGCGAAGATTTACAAAAGAAGTTAGAGCCGTTTCAAAAAATCATGAATGCTATTCAGCCGCTCGAAGCGGGAGATACATTTATTTTGCATGCTCCGTTTAAGCCCGTACCCCTATTTGCGGTGATGAAGGCTAAAGGCTTTACGTATGAAGCTGAAAAGCTCGATAAAAAACACTGGAAAGTGACGTTTGTGAAACGGGGGGAATGAAATGATTCTCGATAATCGGGGCTTAGAGCCGCCGCAGCCAATGATGAGAACTTTAGCGGCATTGGAAACATTAAAAGATGGAGAAACACTCACGATCATTAACGACCGGCGGCCAATGTTTTTATACGAACAACTCGACGAACTCGGCTATTCATATGAAACAGCGGAACGCAATGACGGAAGCTTTCAAATTACAATTACAAAGGGATGACAGCAATGTTTACTGCTCACCAAACGTATGAAACGAACATTCGGTTGCCATTTTCATTTATTCTATTTGCCGTCATTGCTTTCATTCCTTCGCAATTAATTTTGTTGTTTTCCGGCCCCCAAATTGTCAATGGAGCATTCCGGATCCCCAGCGTTTGGGCTGCGGTCCATTTAGCGGTGCTCGGCTTTGCTCTTATGACAGCGATGGGTGCTATGTATCAGCTCGTTCCTGTGGCGTTTTTAACACCGATTTGGAACGAAACGTTAGGGTTTATTCAGTTTATTATAACAGCCGTTGGAATTTCACTTTTTTCGGTGTTCCTAACGTTTAAGCCGCAATTATCGTTTATTCCCGGTCTATTACTTGTCGTTGGACTCATCCTATTTTTCATTCAAATGTTCATGACATTAAGTAAACAATCAAATAAAAATATAATGACTTTGTTTGTCAGCTCGGCGCTTGTTTTCTTACTGTTAACCATAGTGCTCGGCCTGACTCTTGCGTTTCACTTTTTTAGCGGAACGGAAACAATTAATCATTTATTTCTTTTAAAAACGCATTTATTATTCGGAATTTCCGGCTGGTTTACACTATTAATTATCGGTTTTTCTTATAAAATGGCGCCGATGTTTTCGTTGGCGCACGGATTTTCGATGAAGCTGGCTCGATATGTATACATTTTTTATATGAGTGGACTCATCATTTCTTTTTTCAGCTTTTTTAAAAATGATGACGTACTATTCCCTATTGGTACAATTCTTCTGTTTATTGGATTTGCATTGTTTGTTTATCATATGTTCACCATTTTACAAAAAAAAGTGAAGAAAAAGTTAGACCGGCCATTTCTCTTTGCCTTACTGGCAATTGGAATTGCTCTTCTCCTGCACGGAGCAGCTGTTTTTCTTTCTTTTGATGCATATCCGTACGGTTTTGCCATTCTTCTGTATGGATACATTTTCGGATGGGTTATCTTAAGCATCATCGGCTATTTATATAAAATCGTTCCTTTCTTATGGTGGACACACCGTTATAGCAAAAAAATTGGCAAAGAGAATGTGCCAACGTTAAAACAAATGATGAATGAAAAATTGACAGTCATCCAATGCTGTTTGTTCATTATCAGCCTTGCTGGCGCTGCTTGTGCATTCATCGTTTCAAGCTTGCCATTATTTTATATTGCACAAACTGGCATGGTTCTCTTTTCACTTTTGTTTGCTTATTCGATCCTTTCCGTTTTATTCAAATAAGGAGGCTGAACAAAATGATGAAAGAAAAAATTATCGAACAACTTCGCTATGTCATTGACCCTGAATTAGGAATTAACGTCGTCGATTTAGGACTCATTTATGATATTAATATTAATGAAGGAAATGTATTCATTTTGATGACGCTTACCACACCGGGTTGTCCGCTCCACGACTCCATTGTCGGTGGTGTGAAACGAGCTCTGGCAGACATTGAGGGGATTAAAGACATCGATGTACAAATCACGTGGAATCCGCCTTGGACACCGGAGCGAATGAGTGATGAAGCATTGCGGCAATTAGGCCACCGTTAATAATTACGTATACCAAGCCATTTTAAAAGAATAAGGCTGACCCAAAAATTAAGAGCCTGGCACCCTTAGTTACTAAATATCATTCATATTTAATGACTGCAGACGGAAGCCGGAAATTTATGGGTCAGCCTCTCTATTAGGAACCTATGCAATTCTGAAATTAATGATTTTATGCATTTTTTCCATCTTTGGCTAACATAACATAAAGGCTGGCATTCGTTTTTCCGTTATTCGTAAAAGCCATCTCTTCGTCTCCAGGACAAAAAACAACGTCATCTTTTACGACATCGATTTGTTCTTGATTGATCGAAAACACACCTTGTCCTTGTAAAACTAACAAATATACATTAGCTCCTGGATGTTTATGTGCAGGCAGTGATTGCCCTGGTTCAAAGTTCAAAACAAAGACCGTGCTATCTCCCTCATTGAAAATGACGTGTTTTGTAAACCTTTCTTTGTTGTATTCAACGAAATCAGTTAACTTTTGTTTTTTCATGTGTTCTCCCTTCTCTTTCCATTACTTATACCCTTTTTACAGGATGGGCAAACTTGCAGCTCCTTCATGTTAACACCGTGTCATCCTTCTCTGGGTCGTAATTTTCTGTAGACTGATTCAAACTATTCGCTTCTTTTTTTATGGACCATCCCGTTTTTAAACCGAGGATAAACCAGCCTAAAGCGAAAGCTCCGATCGCAAAAATCGTATCACCAATAATACGAATCCAATGAAACGTTTGAACGATGTCTTGCTTTAAAAATTCCGCCGATCTTGCATACCACATTCCGTGTTCGACACTTGCACATGTCTGCATTAATCCAATTGGCAATAAGCTTATAAGGACCATTAAAGCGAGTCCGATATTGATTGTTCAAAACGCCCTCCTTTATTTTTTACTAATATTTTCTCAAGTTAGCGTTTTTATGTGAGGAATTGCTGATAGAGCCCTGAATGGAATAATCTAGGAATAGAGGATTTCTTTTGTTAATCTAGTGAATGAAGGGTTGAATAGAATAAGGCATAAGGGTTGATGGAAATGGTAAACGATCGAAAGATGGCGAACGTGCGCATCAAACGCATTTACTCGCCGGTAGAAAATGAAGATGGGTGCCGCATTTTTGTGGATCGCTTGTGGCCGAGAGGCATCTCAAAAACGGAAGCGCGATGGGATCTTTGGTTCCGAGAGGTCGCACCCAGTCCTGAACTTCGCAAATGGTTCGGCCACAAGCCTGAACGGTTCGCGGACTTCCGCCAACGATATGCTAGGGAACTCGCGGAAGACCCGGTACGCCGCGACAAGATAGAACAATTGCGGGAATTGGCCCAGCAAGGAACGATCACACTTCTATATGCTGCAAAGGATGAAAGGCATAATCACGCGGCCGTTTTACGGGACGTCGTATTGCAAGGTTTTCAGCCTGAGGAGGAATAAAGTGAATGAATTCATCCGGGAACTGTGCGGTCTGAGGGAGGAAATCTATTGCCGGGACGGCTTTCTCGACGGCATCATAACTGAAAAATGGCTGCGCAAAAGTGGATATTTTTTTGACGAAAGCGTTTAATAAGTATTACAGCTAATTTTAGAAGATACTCTTAAATGCCTATTGATTAACTTGAGTTTCGTCAGAAATTGAAAAGGAGGATTTTTCTATGGATGTTTTGACAGCGATTGATAAACGCCGAGAGATCACTCACTTCAGTCCGGATCCCATTCCAGATGAAGTATTGGACAAGTTGGTAAAATCTTTATATCTTTCTCCCAGTGGAAATAATCTCCCTTCACGGGAATTTATACTGGTAACCAAACGTGAAACATTGAAGGCATTAA
Source organism: Bacillus methanolicus MGA3 (assembly GCF_000724485.1). Taxonomy (GTDB): domain Bacteria; phylum Bacillota; class Bacilli; order Bacillales; family Cytobacillaceae; genus Bacillus_Z; species Bacillus_Z methanolicus_A. Next base: position 3,128,979 of record NZ_CP007739.1, read on the forward strand.
CGCCTACGACTCCATATATGAAATGGCTTGAAAATGCAGCGGCGGCTGTTATTATCATCGGAAATCCGGATCTGAGCAAATACTGGCTCCAGGATGCTACACTTGCCGGTGGATATTTGTGGTTGACTGCCGCATCTCTTGGACTTGGCGCTGCCTGGGGAGCCGTGTACCATTCGGAAGATCCGGAAGAATCATCCAGACGTGAAAGTTTTGTGCGTGAACAACTTGCCATCCCCAATCACTATCGGGTGGTTTCCATCATTGGTCTCGGATTCCCCGCCAAAGAACCGCCCGCTAAGGAAATGTATCCATTGGATCGCGTTTTTCACCGTGAGGCATACAAAAGAAAAGAATAGAAAGGTGCACCAAAAAATATATGTATATAAAACTGTCAAACTGGAAAAGCTTATAATGTATTCCCCTTTTATTAAAAAAGCATCTGCCCGTTGGCAGATGCACTTTTTTTGGCGTGTTTCTTCCTAATCTTATAGACATAAAAAAAGATAGGCCGTAGGAAATTCATAAGTTCTTGTACCACACTGAATAAAAAATTTATTTTATGTATAAATTTGTATTTAATCAAACGTTTGATTAATAAATGAATTGTACAAGCCCAATTTACTTTTAAGAAAAGCAAAATGTATTCGAAAAAATTTCAGGCAGCGACCAACAAAAAGGAGTTTTTTGGTTGAGAATCCAACAAGATTATAGACCTTGTCATATTTCGGCTGTACAGTTCCTAATAGTGTCTGAATAAGTACCGGATCATGGTCGCTTGCACGTCCGTGCTCCTCCATGAAGGATGAGTTTATATGGACAATATCGACGATTGTTGATTGTGCCATGTTATTAGATACTAAATAGGTAATAATTGCCGAGAAGATCCTTACTTCAACCTAATTCAACCTAAATAAGTAACGAAAAAAGAAAAAGAACCAGAGCTGCGTAGCCCTGATTCCTTCGCTTAACTGAATTTATACTGTCTACTTTTCGGATCGCAGTGCACAGGCACCGAGTCCAATCCTCAATTAGTAAACGATGTCAAGATTTTATAAAGAACACTGCGTTTTTTATCTAATGTCGCCAAAAATTCTTCCCTTGTTGCATTTTCCGTTAAATAACTGGAATACTTAATCTTTTTAGCGGTCACCGGCTTATTGATATTCCATGTTTCATTCTCGACATGCAGGCGGATGCCTTTCAGTCCGCTATCATCCTCTATACTTGCAATGTTCAGATCGGATGACGATTTTCTCTCGAAGAAATTTCGATCTAACAAAATATCAGTTTTAAAATAGTTTTTTGCACTTAACAATTTTGATTTTTTCAGCTCAGGCAAATTCTGAGTCACTTGCATTTTGAACTCCTGCAGACCGGCTTTGAATTCAGCGGCTGTCATGCTAGAATCGCCGCCTGTCGCCTTGTTTAGTTCATTCACAGCATTAACAATTTGTGTAATTGCCTTTTCGTTTTTTAATAAATTGTTGAGAAACGCCAACAGAAATTCCGGAGCTTCGTTCGCATATATTTCTGCATGCACTTTATATCCTGCAACTGTGCCACCTTGCACTTTCTCTGATTTAGTTTGTACACTAATGTGTTTAGGATTTGGTAAATTTTTCACAATAGGTTCACAAATCTTAGTTTGCAAGTCTTGAACCCATTTCTCATTTTGCGATGTTCCGTTATCCATCGGAATGCGAATCGGTTTTGTGGCGTTATCTATTAAAAGAACCATTTCTTTTTGATCCGCATATAATCGAAAAGGGATTTTTCCTTTTTGAAGAATTACATTCCCCTCAAGTGACAGCGTATTGATGTTTTGCATTTTAGTCTGAACCGTAAGCTGCGCATGATTGAGGAGATCTAGCACTTTCAGTAAATCTTTATCTTTCACTTGCGCTTTATTGTACGTTAAGTGCCAAGAAGCTGTCATTTTACTCTCAGCGGACTTAATTCTTGAACTGTTTAGAACCATTTGATTGAGATTAACACCCTTAATAGATTGACACCCTGTAAGGAATAATATAGATGTTAATAAAGCAAGAATGAGCTTTTTTACCATTTAAAACTCCTCCAACATATCATCATTGATTTTTGATATTCCTTTCATAGATAGGCTGAATTACGTTCATCTCCTACACATAACCCTGAGAGAGGTTAATGCTTACACCAGTAAGAGTCGTAGATGCATAGCCGATTAAGATGCTAATAATAGAATTGCTATAATTGACAAAGAAATCACTTTCATGACATTCTAAACCCAATTATATCCCCTCCCTTTTATAGAAATTTTTACATAAGTATGTTTTGTTTGACAAGTAAAAAAATACAAAATATACGGTGAATTTGTACACAACCTTGATATATAAATTCAGTTTATAATGCCGACTGTTTAATCAACCTGATGTTAGTCTAGATTATAGACACGACGAATAGAGAAATATTTAGTAAATCTATCAAACATCACTAGCAATGAATTCCACAAAAAAAGCCTCGCAGAGATTTCTCTCCGCAAATCTTTCCTCTTCATTAAGAACGGGGGAATGAATAAGAATTTAATTAGACACTTGGTGCATAACTTAGCACGGTGTTCGCTGCTGCCATCTGCCTTAAACACTCCAATTTATTAAAAAAAGAGAGATTGCAAACAAGAGATTAATATAGAATTCATTGAGCGGTTACTGTCCCGACAGTTTCTTTTTAAAACCATGTATATTTGTAGCATTAACCTTCATTGGTATCGTAAATCTTATTACAAATCACCAATCGATCGAGAAAGATTAATAAAATTAAGTATAGAAGTGTATTCAGATGGATGTTTTACTGAGAATTGATGCCCAATATAGAGCCGAAAAGAAACATGTATTCGAAAAATTTCGGCTAGCGACCAACAAAAAAGGAGAAGTAATCACTTCTCCCTTTGAATCCTTGAATATGATATTTGAAGTGTCGACTCCATCCGTTTTCGTCCATAATTGAACGTTTTCTGCTCCTCTAATTTCTTTTACATTGGCATTGTCGATTAATACTTCTTTTATTTCAGCACCGCTTAAGTCGATGACAGCATCTTTTGAAGTAGGGCTGATCACGATTTTCGTATTTTTTAGACCTTCACCTTTAAGGGTTGCTGAGTTCTTTAACAAGATTCCTTCTCTAATTACTGAAGTGCTGTCCATGTTGATTAGTGAGTTGGCCGCTTGAATGGTTAGTTTTTTGGTTGAGAATCCAACAAGGTTATAGACCTTGTCATATTTCGGCTGTACAGTTCCTAATTGTGTCTGAATGAGCACCGGATCATGGTCGCTTGCTCGTCCTTGCTCCTCCATAAAGGATGAGTTTATATGGACAATATCGACGATTGTTGATTGTGCCAAGTTATTAGATACTAAAATGTGATCAAGCACTTGGGAGTTTCCTTGATACGTATACGAATAGCGTTCTTCTGCAGGAACTTTCTCGATCATGTTCGTTAATTCATTTCCTTTGAGTGTTTTTAAAGGATTTGAGAATTCGAAATCATTAAAGTCTCCTAATACCACAATCTTTGCATTCGGATCTTTTGATTGAACATCTTTTACAAAGCTGTTAACGATTCTAGCAATTTCAAGGCGTTTTGCCTCACTTGATAGAACCGGAGGCTGTACCTTACCGAATAAAGGAAGGTCCCCGCTTTTTGAATTGAAATGATTTGCTATGACAATCACATTTTTTCCGTTAAATTCGAACTGTGCTGCAAGCGGCTTACGGCTGGAATCAAATGCAGGGTTTGTCGGGTCAATGCGGCCCGGATTTAATGTCAGCTTTCCATTTTCGAAACCAACTGCTTGTGCAGCAGTACCTTTTGGCGCTTCTACAAGAGATACCCGGTCTTTTTTATAAAGGAATCCGACGCGGATATTTCCGCCAGGTGCACCGCCGTCCTTATTATTTTCCGGATCGATATCGGTATAAGCGTATTCCGGCCCCCCAAGTTCTTTAATTTTGTTGATTAATTTTGCAAAACTTTGATCAGCATTGGTATTTCCGCTGTCTGTTTCCCCGTCATTATCCTGAATTTCTGATAAACCGATAATATCCGGCTGCTTCAGATTTTCAACAATTGCTTGTGCTAACTTTGTTACCTTTGCGTCATCCGTTTTCGCTGAAAAATTTTCTACATTGTAAGAAGCAATTGTCAGTTTCTCTGGGTCTGGAGTAATCGTTGTTGTTTCACGAGTTGTTGATCCTTCAATAAGCGGCGGTAAATCAGCCTTTTTGCTTAAAACTTTATAGTTGCTGTAGCTATAACTGACAACACCCTTGATTGAACCATTAAAATGATCTCCCGTTTTTGCCACGAAGTTTTCGTCATTAATATCAATCATAATTCTTTCAGGGTTGTAGTCTGTTTCTGAAATTTTTAATCCGCCGGCTATTGTATTCGTCGGAATGGATTCAGGAACAACGATGACCTCACCATATTTTTGCGGTGCAACAACCTTTGGATTATCAACCTGAACAAGCATTCCTTCTAAGCTTTCAAAAAAGTCAATTCCGTCTTCTTCCGGATCAAATTTAGTAAAACTGTCATTATCGATTATTTCAGTCGGAAGTTTGCGATCTTTTCCAATCACAACAGGGGCAGGAAGCGGTTGTCCGCTTGAAACTTTTACAATGGAGCCCGATGACGCATTTATTTCGGTAACCGGCAAATCGGTTTGTAATTTTTCAGCATAACCCTCTAATACATATTCCTTCACTTGTCCAGTTACCTTCACAATGTCACCAACATTTACGCCATGAGATTTTTTATAAACTAATATTCCTTCTGATGTCTTATCATCATGATCCGGCTGTAAATCTTGCATATAAAAATTATTAGCATCAACCACATACGTTATGATTCCTTCTACATCTGTTACATTTTTTCCATCTAATGGCGAAGTGTGCCCTGCACCTTGAATATCATGAATGCGAATCCCACCATCTTGAACGATGTATTGAAAAGCAGCTACATCACTGTTTTGTAATCCATCCTTTACCGCAATCGCTTTAATCGTTGTGTTTTCAGTTATGGGAATTGGTCCATTATAAACGAGACTACTTGTGGTTGGTTCGGTGTTGTCTGTTGTGTAGTAGATGGCTGCGCCTTCTGTAGCTGTTGATAGTGTTACTTTTGTTCCAGCTGCAACTGCTCCGGCTGCAGGGGAAGCGGTGACTGGTTGGACTTTTGTTGGGTTGGTGTCCTCAACAAATTCAATACTTGTTAGTGATTTCAAGCCAGGTAAACTATTATAACTTGTCAAATTTCCTGTAACTCGAATTTTTTTACCTAAATTTTCTGGCTTTTTAGCCAAACTAAATTCATCTCTATATGGTGCTGTTAACTGAATATTTAACGTTTTGGACTTATCTGTTTCACCAGCTTTATCAGCAATACTAATATTATATAGACCCTGGCTATGATCAAATGGCGGTTCGTAAGTAAAATTTCCATTTCCTTTCGAATTGCCTACTATATACCCTTCCACCGTGGCACCATTTGTACCTTGATTGGCAATTGCTTCAGCAACTGTCATAATTCCGGCTGCTTTGGTTACATTAACCGGGACAAACAGACTTATGGCCATAACCCAAATGAGAACGATGTTAAAAGTCTTCTTCCAACTTTTTATTATCATTTTATCCTCTCCATGTTCATATTTTCTTCATATATAGCCCCTAGTAATCTTGCCCGGGGCCCTGTTTTATTTTTTAGTCAATGAAATATGTTTCGCCTTCTACCGTAACATGGTCTAAAACAATATCAGTGTTTCCTTTTAAATAAAGGTCACCTTTTACAGTTGCATACTCTAATTTGGAAACTCCTGTTACATCAACAGACACGTTTCCATTGTGAACTTTAGGAGATTCTGCCGTTCCGCTGAAGTCAGCTGCGTTTACAGGCATTATGGCAGTCGCTACATCAACGATACGCCCTTCCACTGATGGATTTACTGTTTGATTTGGTTGAGCAGTGATATAGTCTTTGAACATTTCCCAATCAACATATCCCGGCTCGCTTACGCGTCCTTCCTTGTAGGCCTTTTCGAACATTGTGTAGCCATCTCCACCTTTTGCGGTAAAGGTATTCGTTGCTACTACGTATGTTTTACTAGGATCTAGCGGAACATATTTGCCTCCTTCATTCACTTCCACTGTTAACACTCGTTCACCTACTAGTTTTCTGCTGTCATATGTGAATTTCATACCGGAAACTTGCAAAAACCCGCCAAAAGGTTTTGGAACGTCTTTTACACTGAATTCAAGTGCCTCTTTGATTTCAGCTCCTGTCAGTCTCATTATTCCTAATGAGTTTCCAAAAGGCATTACTTCCAGTATTTTTGCTAATGTAATGTTTCCAGCAGGGACAGTAGCACGAATTCCTCCCCCGTTTTGAAGAGCAATGACTGTATTTGGATTGATTGTTTTCGCCTTTGCCAGCATGGCGTCAGTGATCAAATTTCCTAAGTTTGTTTCGCCAACACGTGCAGGGGGATTTCCCCCAATTAAATCTACTGCTGCTTGTCCAACAATAGTGTTTTGCTTTTCTTCAACTTTTGGTTTGTATTTTGTAGCCAAAATTTGAGCAGCTTCAGGATCATCTTGCAACTCATAAGCGTTATTTACTTTTTTATCAATGTCAATTAACTTTCCATCATGACCAATCACTTTTCCGTTCTTATCAAACTCAACATCCAGCGTACCAAGGTACTTGCTGTATTCATTCGCTTGAACAATAATGGTTGGCTCTTCACCTGTTGTATCAACGACAGGTTTAGCAAGTGTAGTGTGAGAATGCCCGCCAACAATAATGTCTATTCCTTCAACTTCCTTTGCTAACGTTAGGTCATTATCTCCGCCACCGTCGTCAAAACCTATATGGGTTAGGGCGATAATTTTATTAACCCCTTGAGCTTCAAACGCTTTAACTGCTTCTTTCGCCTCTTCAATGTAATTTTCAAAGACTACATCGTCACCGGGGCTTGAAATGACTTCCGTTTCAGCTGTTGTTAAGCCGAAGATACCGATTTTTTCTCCATTTACTTTTTTGATGATTCCATTATAAATTTGTCCATTTTCTGGATTTGAAGATACGGAGTTATTGAAACGTGCTTTTAGATTTGCATCTTTAGAAAAGTCGACATTGGCGCTGACAAATGGGAATTTCGCATCCTTAACAAAGTTAGCTAAAGTTGCAGTCCCTTTATCAAACTCATGATTTCCAAATGTCATGGCGTCATATTTTGCAAGATTCATAAACTCCAAATCTGCCAGCCCATTAAATTCATTGAAATACAGAGTTCCAGTGAACACGTCTCCCGCATCTAACAACAGCGAATTTGGGTGTGCTTGTCTTACCTGTTTAATGGCAGTGATGCGTCTGGCAATATTGTCTAAATGTGCATGGGTATCATTTGTATGCATGATTGTTAATTCAAATGGGGTTAGAGTGACTATTTCTGTCGGATTCGAAACATTACCTGCAATATCTACGGCATATACTTTATATGTCCCTGATGTTAGTCCAGTTGTACTAATTTTAATATCTGTATTAATAGCAGACACGGCTGCCTTCCTAGCATTTCCATTTGTAACCAAAGTCTCAAGAGCACTCTTGTTTGAAGGAGTTTCATTACTTGGAACTAAATAGACTGTTCCTAATTCATTCATTCTTACTACGATATCATCCCCAAGTGTAATTTGGTTGCCAGAAACTAAAGAAACCGTTGGTGCAGTTGTGTCTGGTGGAATAACTACAGTTCCGCCAGAATTATCTGTTGTTCCACCTGATCCTGTTTTCCCTCCGTCCTTATTAATAACCGTCACACCAGTTGACGTTTGAATTGTTCCGTTGTTTGTTACTTCAATAGAACCTGTGACAGACGAGTCTTTCTTTATTTCTTTCACTACTGTGTCTTTTGCTACTACTATTTGCGCATTTGCATTTTTAACAGTTACCGTAGCTTCTTTTAAGTCACCTTTTAACTCGATTTTTTGTCCTGCTTTTTCTGCAACCAGATTAATGGCTTGTACTTTCGAACCTTGTTCCGCTTCTATTTTCGTCGCTGTCTTTGCTTCGATTTCTTTAACCACTGTATCTTTTGTTATTTTCACTTGAGAGCCTTCTCCCGTTACCTCTACCTTTGTATTTGAGAAGTCACCCTTTAATTCGACACCTTTACTTGGTTCACTGCCTTTTGTACCAATGGAAACGACTTCGTACGCGCCTTTTTCTTTTGAATCAAGAATAAGCGTTCCTTTCGTTCCTGCCGTTTCTGTAAGATTCAATGTTTTAATCTTTGTTCCTTCTTCTGCTACGATATTCGCACCGTTCGCATCATTTACTTTCAATTCTTCAGCTGTGACGTTTTTCTGATGTAAACTATGGTCAGCTACGTCATCAACAACAATAGCACCGCCTTGGTTATTAACCTTGTTCACTTTCACGTTTTCAAGATAAACCGTTCCGGCACCTGTTTCATTCCCTTTAATAATAATGTTTCCATTAACCTCTGCATTTGCCAGTTTTATATATTGATCTTTTCCTGCGATGATGATTATGGTTTGATCATATTTTTTCACTTCCGTTGCTGTTCCACCAAAAGTTGTTGGCTTATCCGCTGCAGTAGAATTTGCATTAAAGACTACAAACCTCTTATCAAACTGTGACTTAACCGGATTTACGTAAGCTAATACGCTTTTTAATAGAGTGCTATTTTCTTTCAAAACTCCAAGCTTTAATCCATCGCTCAATAATTTTTCAATACGATTTTTATGGTAAATCGCTTGATCTAGCTTATTTTCTTTTAGTGCAGTATCCAATCGATCTGTCGCTATTTTTATGGAAATTGGGTATAATGCGGTATCTTTCACTTGTTGTGCGGGTTTCATATATGTTTCAAAAAACGCGCTGCGAGTAGAAACACCATATACTTTGGAGAAAACTGGAGACTGTCTGCGAATTTCTTTTGTTAAATCATGGTATGCCGTTTCAGTTTTGGCATTTATGATGTTTGATGAAATTAATTGTCTTAATGTATTCGTTTTCGCTTCGATTTTTTTGCCGGCTGATACAGCGTCTATATAGGAAATGGCACGATCGACGTAAACTTGAACATTTTGCGAAAGACGTGCCTCAAAAACTTCTCTTTCTTTCCCTTTTAGTTTTTTTACTTCTTCACGGGCAGCTTTCAATGCTGCTTTTACTTCATTAAATAGCTTCATATTTGGATAATCTAATTCATTTTTTGGAAAAGCTTTTTTCCGATATTCATAAGAAACTTGCCATTTTAGTGATCCCGCGAGTTTCTCTGCCTTTACTACGAGTTTCTCCGCGTTACTCGCCGCGGCGGCTTGAGCCGGATTGGAAACCGCAACTGCATTAGCAGCAACAGCAGCCATAGCAGCAATAGATATTGCTAACTTTTTCGTTTTTTTCTTTCTCATTCCTTGTTCTCCTTTTCTAAAATTTTTATTACCATATAAGTATAATTGCAGTAAATTATTCCCATATACCAAACTACCGTATTTTGTATATTGGTACAATAAATGGGTTGTAAATTAATTGTTAATTTTTTGTTTATTATCTATAATCTGAATTTTCGGGTGGAAAAATTGTCTATATTGCAGTCTTCAAATGAGAAAGAAAGAGCAATTAGGAAAAAGTGAGGATGGAAGCTATGGAAATGTTTTGCGAAAGATAAAAAATAGAGTGTTAGGCACAGCTGGATATGGAGTGACAGTCATGGAAGTTTAAGATTGGGCGTTGCCAGTAAGGGAATGACCGAATTCTTGGAAGGGGAATGATCTCTCGTAGAGACCGATTTGTCGCTCCTTGTAAGCACGCTATATTCACGAACGAGCTTTAGGCTGACAATGTTGACGCGATACGCTGGCTCTTATCAGGTATCTCTCTTTCTAGTAACTCTAGCTGTTAGTGGTTAATAGCTTTCTTGATACTTGCTCATCCTTTTCGCTCCTAAATCGAGTAGGAGGGGGTGTAACCCCCGACCTCTCACACCACCGTACGTACCGTTCGGTATACGGCGGTTCAATTAAGTATGACGTAGAAAATGATATCTTTCGAATAGACTTCTTAACCCTTGATGACTCCAGTAGGAGTTGTCGAGGGTTTTGTGTAGAATGGGACTGCAGGCAATCCGCCAGTATTTCTGCGCGTGTTGCCCCACTCGATTGCTTTATGGTTTGGAACACCTAATGCTCTAAGTTTCCGAATTCTTGTTTTCGGCGTTTTCCACTCTTTCCATAAACACATTCGAAGTCTTCGTCTTATCCATTCATCCAATTCTTTTTGAACTTGCTTGGTGTATCTGCCAAGGCAAAATATCCACACCATCCCATTAGGTACATGTTCAGTTTCTCAATTCTTTCCTCCATTCGATACGGTTTGGATCTGGATGTGATTTCACGGATCTTGTTCTTGAATCGTTTCACACTTTCTTTCGCCATCCGTATCTTGGGTGTTTTGTTTGGTGTAAAGCTAAAACCGAGAAACTTCCGTTTCCAAGGACGGTCTACCGCCGATTTCTCTTTATTTACCTTGAGCTTTAATTCCTTCTCGATAAAGTTAGTAATGGAGTTCATGACACGAATTCCTGCTTTCTTTGTTTTCACGTAGATATTACAGACATTCGCGTATCGTACAAATTTATGTCCACGTTTCTCAAGTTCCTTGTCCAATTTGTGAAGCATGATGTTTGATAATAGTGGACTAAGCGGTCCACCTTGTGGCGTTCCCATGTCCGTTTCCATTACACTCCATTTATCATCACGCCTGATTGGAGCTACCGGCGGATTAACTTAAGTAAAATCCGATCTTCGATCGTTTTCGCCAAGATCCCCATCAGTTTATCGTGGTTCACCTTGTCAAAGAATTTCTCTAAGTCTATATCGACCCACCCAGAAATAGTAGAACACACGATACCTCTAGTTTCAACAATTAGAAAATTAATCATTCACGGTCTAAGCAGAGATGAGATTCTAGATATAACGAACATTTCATCAGAAGAATTTAATCGCATCCTATCTGAAAATAAAAACTATCAACTACCACACATTTATTTATACGATGAGGAATCGAAAGAATTTGAAAGACTGCTTGCGGATATTCGTAAGTCAAAGGATAAACATGAACTAATTTTTTTTAATCAAAAAAAGGAAGGAAAAAGAAAAGCCCCGCAGAGATTTCTCTCCGCAGAGCTTTTCGAGATATTTTGGGAGGTGATAGTCACCACCCATTAAGTTTTAAAAAGTATTATTTTAATACTGTAATTGGAGAGAAGCTTTCCATTGCATTACCTTTTAAGTCTTTTACATCAAATGTAGTTGCTTTCTCTAGTGTAATAGTTGAAGCATACTGTTCTGGAGATAATGGTGTTCCTAAAGTAATAGTTGCAACATTACCATCAGCAGCCATCGCTTCAGTTAATGTACCTGTATATGATACTCCACCAATCTTAATTACAAAATCAGATACTGGACTTGAAGTTTCCTCGACTGTTGTATGATCAATATCTTCACTGAATGTAATCTTAATTTGGTTATTAGCTGTTAATTCAGCTTTTGTAATAGTAGGACGTACGTTTTCATTTAAAGAAACTACTTTAGTAGTATTATCGATAACAGTATTTGTTTTGCTCTTCACACCTGAAATTGTAACTACATGAGAACCATTGAAAGTGTTTGAATTTTTAGCTAGTGTTAATTTAACTTGAGCTGTTGAGGTGTTGTTTAGAAGTTCAACTTTCTCAATTTGAGCACCTTCAACAGTATAGTTAGATTTTTGTAATGCAGAAACAGGATCAACTTCAGTTGTAAAGTTCACTAAAATTTCATCATTTGTAGAACCTGGACCTACTGTAGCAACTGCTGGTTTTACATCATTTGAAGTACGTGTAAACGTAACTCCAGATTTTGCTTCAGAAGGATTACCAAATACATCCTTTACAAGCCCTGCTGGTAATGTAACAGTATAATCAGCAGAAGGAACATTTGATAAGTTAATTTTAATAGATTTTGACTTAGTTGCTGATGCAGGAACACCGTAAAGTGTAACTTGTGCTTCATTAGCAGTAGTTGTAGCAGCATTTTTTAATACTATTGGAGTAATAGCACTTGTTACATAGTTAACAACTTTAGTTCCAGTAATTTGTTGAGTTGCGTAAGTTGGGATTGTAACATCCTCATTATAAGTAACTACTAAATATTCTACACCATCAATTTTTTCTACTTTTGTAGAAACAACAGTTGGAGCTGTATTTTCAACATCAAAGTTAACAACTTTTACAACTGTATCACCAGTAACTAGGTTAACACCTTTATATCCACTTACTTCAACATTTTGAAGTCCAGTAGGAAGTGTTGCGCCGAAATCCGCCGTAGTAAGTGTTACATTAACAACTGATTTATCATTATCATCAATAGCTACATTAGCTGGATTAACAGTTATTGTACCTACTTTAACAACTGGTTTTACAGCTAATGCACGGTCAAACTTAATTTGTAATTTATCAGATGCTACACGAGCAACTGAAGTTACAGAAGCTTTTGTTTTATCTGAAGTATTATACTTCACAGTAATAGAAGTAGGGTTTGGTGATACTAAGTTACCATTGTAATCTGAAATACCAACTAAAGTTAATACGATATCTTTATCTAAATCTGCAGTGTTAATTGCAGATAGGTCAACAACAACTTTGCGTGGGTCATTTGTATCAACAGAGAACTTAGTTTCATTCAATACTGTTGAACCATTTAATGCAACATCGTCAGCACGTTTTGCAGTTACAGAAAGGTTAGTTAAATCAACAGGCTCACTAAATTCAACAACTGCTGTAGCTGCATCTTTGTAAGTTACACCTTTAATAACTGGGCGTGTAGTATCTTTTACTTCAACAACTGAAGAGAATGCTGGTAATGCTTTTTTATCAACAGTTTTGACAGCTTCTTTTGCAACGGTAAATGCATATTTACCATCGAATTTTTTACCAGAACCAGAAAGAATTGTTAAAGTTTTACCATCAGCACTTAAGCTAGCTTTTAAGTTGTCAGTAGTACCAAAATCAGCAGCAGTGTCGATACGAGTAATAGTGAATACGCCATCTACTAATGTACCGTTTGCAGGGTCGATAACTGTATCTTTATCAATTGCTTTATTGAATGTTACTACTAATTCTGCAGCGTTAATCGCACTTACGCTTTCAACTTTCGGAGTTAAAGCAGCTTCATATGCAGCATTTACTTCTGTATATTTTGCTGTTAACTGTGCTTTGAAAGTTTCAGTTACTTTTGATAAGTTATCATTGGCAACTTTTAAAGCATCTGCAGCTGTTGTAAGGTCGCCTTTTTTGATAGCTTCGTCAGCTGCACGAAGTTTCACAGCAACTGTAATATCGTATTTTAAGCTATCGCGAACGTCTTGAGCAGGTGTTTTGAATTCTGCACGGAGTAAATCGCGAGTAGTTTTTCCGTAAACTCGGTCTAAAATTACTGTACGTTTATTTAATTCATAGGAGATTTCATTATAGTATTTTTCAGCAGCCACAAGATCTTTATCTGCAATGGCTTTCTCTAATGCTTCTTTTTTGTCTGCAAGTTTTGTTGCATAGTTGTAAGCGTCAATGTAAGTTACAACGCGTTTTGTAATGTAGTCAGCATATGTAGAGTCTAATTGTGCCAAGTAAGCATCTTTCTTAGATCCGCCTGCTTTGTTTACTAAAGCTTTCGCGTTGTTGTACGCAGCTTTTGCAGCGTTGTACTGTTTGTACACTTCTTTGATGTCAGCGAATTGGCCTTTAGCTGTTACATCGCTGTAAGTGTGGTATGCTTTTTTGATTTGTGTTACAGCTTTGCTAACTTCGGCAGCAACGTTGGTAGCAGCGTTAGTTTGAGCCGGAGCAGAAGCTACGAAAGCAGAAGCAGCAACCGCAGATGCAGCAGCTAATTTGATAGCTTTCTTCTTCATAGGTTTATATTCTCCCTTCAATATTTAATATAGTACAATGATTGCATTTGGTTGGTAAGCTCTTTAGGCTTTGCAGATCATTGCCTATCAAACTTAACGACAATTATACTAAAGCCCTCTGGAAATATCAAACTTAATGCCTATTTCCTACTAAACTTTAGTAATAGTTTGTAAGCGGATTAATAACTGGTTTAATTACCAACCGATCTCACATTTCCTATAATAATACATTTTCAGAGGAAATTCTAGGTTTTTATAGCTGATTTTGCACTTTTTTCATTAGTAATTGTTTCCTCTATTGCTAAGTTTATCTTAAAGCACACACTTTATGATTATATTCTATATACCTAATAAAATTCCACCTTTTTAAATTGTAACTATATTTATCCAAAAATCATTATAAATAGAGGAATACTATGGCAGAACATATCGTTTTTGGAATAGAAAGTAATTATTTTACTTTTTCTAATCAATCTATTTGCCTATTGTTTTGACCCCTATAAAAAGAGTTTAGAGTACGAATTATATTTTTTTGTAAATCCACATCTACTTTTCCAGGATTCGGGATCCGTGTTTCGCTATAATGTAACCCAACCTGTCCCATAAAAAAAACGCCCCTGCATGAGGAGCGTTTTGAAAACGATTATTGAGTGACAAGGTTCCACTTGGATCCATCAAATGTAGCTTTTAACGATTGAGCGAGCTGGTTTCCTGCTTTGTCGTAAAGAACTTCATCTTTATACTCGACTGTATCATTCGCAGCCATGTTTTCAGTTACGAATGTCCAAGTGTGGGTGTCAGCATTTACAGTTACAGATTTTATAGTTCCAGCGCCTGTGTATTTGAACAAGGCATTGGCTTGCGTTTGGTCCAGGTTCGCAGACTGGATCGCGACTAGTTCGCCTGCTGCATTTTTGTAGTAAAGTGGTTCAGATGCTGTGATCACAGGTGCAGCTGCATCTCCTGATACAGTTAACGTAGGAGCAGTTTTGTCTATTTCAAATGTGATCGTTTGCTTGTTTCCGGCAAAGTCGGTTGCTGTCACTTCGTAAACACCTTGTTCTGTTAAAGCAGTGCCAAGTTTATAGTTTACGATCGCAGTGTTGTCTTTCTTGACGGCAATAGAAGCTATATCTGCAGTATCAGATGTTAAAGTAACATTCTGATTTGTTGCCGCTTTATCAGTTGTTCCTTTTAATACAGGTGCTGTTGTATCAATTACAACCGGGAATGATTTAACAATTCCATTGATTTTTACTATTAGAGATGCCGTATCGCCGTCTTTGCCTGTTAACGTGATGTTCTCACCGTTTGCGGTGAAGACAGACTCTTTGTTTGTATAAAGCTGAACATCAGCGTTCTTAAGATCCGCTTCAGCTCCGTATTGGTCTTTTGCAGTGAAATATCCTGCGTCCACAAGAGCGTTAAAGCTTGTATTTTTATTCAAATAAATTTTGTCTTTTCCTTGGGCAAGGTCAATGCTTTGAACTGTGGAAGCAGATTTCACTTCGATCGGAAGAACATAGTTTTCTTCTTTCCATGTAACCGTTAAATTTGCTTTGCCGGCAGATACCGGTGTGATTTGGCCGCTGGCATTAACAACAAATACTTTTTCATCAGAAGATTTAAATGTCGCGCCGGGAAAATTTGCTAAAGTAATTGGTTTGTCTGCTCCCTCGACAACTGTTTTACCATTTAAAGTGGCAGCTTCTGTCGGGTCAAATTGATATTTTTTCCCTACTGTTGCATAGGAAGCATTTTCCCCGCTTTCTGTTGTCAGCCTGCCTTTAGAGATTTTTTTAAATTGATCTCCGTCCACAATATTTACTGTTGTTTCTAAAAGTACTTCTTTGGTTTCATCGTCAATCAGTTGGATTTTAACCGTGCCGGTTGTTGTTAAACCTGTTTTTTTATAAGCGTCTTTGAGAGTTCCGTCTTCGTTAAAGTACCCTTTGTCGTCTCGGACACTAAAACCGTATTCATAGGGATCGATATCCCACTCGTTTCCTTTGGCGTCAAGAAATGCGAAGGGCTGAAAGCCGCTTATTTCCGTTGAGCCGGTGGGATACTCAACTCCTTCAACAAGAGCTACCTCTTCTATTTCAGGATAATATTTTTCAATTACGTCACTGTATTTGTTTGTGAGAACATCAAGAACTTTTTCATCATCGACATAATTGAACCACTTTTCAATGTTATTTGCATACTTTTCAGCTAAATCGAAGTCTTCTTTTTGCAATGCAGCTTCTAGTCTGCCAATTTCAATATAGATGCTTACAGGGTAAAGCGCTGCTTGTTTTGCTTTTTCTGCTGGAAGCTTATATTTTTCTAAAATTGCCTGGCGGGTTGATTGGCCGTATACGCGGTATAAGTAGGATGCTTGTTTCTTAATTTCATATGAGAGAGCATGGTAGGCTTTTGTTGCTTCGGCCATTTTTCCAGCCGCCAGTTGTTTTTCCATTTCTTTTTGCGCTTTGATAAGTTTTTTACCGGAAGTGATCGCATCTATGTAAATTGCCGTACGGTCGATCCATAGTTTTACATTATCAAGGCGTGCGTTTAATCGTTCTTTTTCCTTGCCATGAAGTTTGTTTACTGCTGCCTTGGCTGCTGTATAATCTGCTTTTGCTTTGTTGTAAAGCGACCATGGCTGAGTAACAGCGTCGGCGTTGTAATCAACAGAAATGGCGCGCATTAGCGAAACTTTGTGGGATTCCGCTTTTTTTACAAGGTTTTCTGCTGTTGATGCAGCTTCTGATTGTGCAGGGTTTACTGCTGCGTAAGCTGTTGTTGCAATGGTTGTTGCAGCAGCAATTTTCATTACTTTTCTGAATTTCTTCTCCACCGCTTTTTCCACCTTTTCTAGAAATATAGTAAAATTGTTAAATATTATATCTGTTTCCAGACCTATTCTTATCATAATTTGAAAGTTTCTTAATTTCTTTAAGTAATTATTGGTAATTTTGTAAAGGGCCTGGCCCCTACTAAAGTAGGGGCCAGGCCCTTTACAATTAGTTAACAGTAACATCTAAGTAAATCCCTTGTTTCATTTGCCGGGTATTTTGCGCTTTCCATTTTGGATGTACGATGAGCAGGTATTTGCCTTTTGATTGAAGGTTCTGTTTTGGTGTGATTTTTATTGTTTTCTCGTCGAGCGCCTGTACGTCCACTGGGACTTCTTTTCCGCCGAGCTGGATCAATTGAACATCGCTTGCCGTTATTCCTGTCCAGTTCATTTTCATGTTCATTTTAATGGTAAATGTTTTGTTAACAGGTACGTTTTGAAGAGCAGGCAGCTTTTTGTAGCCTCTAATTAATCTAATAAGCTGATCATGATGAGATACGAGCAGCTCCTCACCTTCAGCTGTTTTGACATTTGGCGCCACTCCAACGTGATGAATCTGCACCCCTTTAGGCGAGAAAAACTTAGCAGTCGTCAGTTTTAAAACGCTCTTATCGCTTAATTGAAAAAACGACTGCATCGAGCCTTTTCCAAATGAGTTTTGCCCGTACAAAACTGCGCCTTTTTGTTCTTTTACAGAAGCAGCTACCATTTCCGATGCACTGGCACTATAACCGTTTATGAGAATATGGACGGGTGCCGTAAATTTTACAGGCTGCGGAATCGCATTAAATACATAAGACTTATTAGATTTATCCCTAAGTTGAAAAGCTTTTGTGACATTCGGGAAAAACCCTTCAACTTCCTGGGCCGCCGAAACATAGCCTCCGCCATTATCACGGAGATCAAATATCCAGCCTTTTGCCCCTTTCAGTTTTCGAATGGCTGCAGAAATATCTTTAGCTGAATCGAGGGCAAAACTGTTTAAACGCACATAACCAATATTTCCGCCGAGCATCTCATACTCAACGTTTTGCAGTTGAATAACTTCTCTAACAAGTGTTTGAGTAAAAGATTGGCCTGTATCAGGTCTTAAATATGTAAGAGTAACCGGCGTTTTTTCTTCTCCGCTTAGAGAAGAAATG
Source organism: Bacillus methanolicus MGA3 (assembly GCF_000724485.1). Taxonomy (GTDB): domain Bacteria; phylum Bacillota; class Bacilli; order Bacillales; family Cytobacillaceae; genus Bacillus_Z; species Bacillus_Z methanolicus_A. The sequence continues at coordinate 3,146,974 of NZ_CP007739.1, forward strand.
ACTGTTTGAACCGATTCACCTGCTAGAGCTTGTCCATTTATATTTGTAATTACATCCCCGGTTTGAATTCCAGCCCGCTCAGCAGGACTTCCCGGATATACAGTTAAAATTTTTACTCCCCTTGGGTCTTCCTCAATCATGACTCCAATTCCTACAAACTGATTTTCAATTGCATTAGTAAATTCCTTGAACTCCTCTACCGTCATGTAAACAGAATAAGGATCAAGGTACTTTGTAATCTCTTTGATCGTCGGTTTATTTAGCACCCAATCCGGAACATCTTCAACATAATATTTTCGAATAATATCCCTGGCTTCATTAATTGGTTCGGCTGCCGAGACATAAGTTGTTGTTTGTGTAACAAACAACAAGACAAGTAATACACTGAGAAACCTTCTTAAGTGCTGCATGCCGTTATCCTCCGCCTTTTAAGAAAATGACATTATAGTAAAAAAATAGATTTATATACATTTTAAATGGAATAATAGCAATTTAAAAGAAGTAATTTATACCCGTAATGCAGGCAAAATTGGCAATAATTTCTACCATTTTATTTCCAAATATTTATTGAAATAGAAAAAATACATACTATACTAGAAACGTAGATTTGAAGGAGGGAATAATTACATATGAAGAAATTTGTTGGATTGTTTTTATCATTATTTTTGCTCTTAGGAGCATACACACCAACTACTTTTGCTGCAGATTTAAATTTCTGCGATCAATATAAAGGTGTGAAGAAAATTTGGTGGGATGGAATGGAGCTTAAGCCTGGCCAAATTGGACGGTTGACTGTCTTGCAAAATACTCCTCTTTATAAAGTAACCGGTTCGAAAAAAGTTTTTGTGCGAACATTAAAAAAAGGGGAGTTTTACCGAATTTACGCCTTTAAGCCTGGTATGTTAAGCGTCGGCGGAGGATATTATATCAATCGCGATTCAAAAGTAAAATATGAAACACCAAGCAAGACGAAATTAAGAGCCGTTCAATGCATCCACAATCCATACGGATCCAAAAACAACCCATCTGAATTAGGAGAAGTATGGAATGTAAAAGTGAACGATTTGGTAGATGGCCAAAGACAGTATCAAATTACAATGGTAGATGCTGTTACTGACGGAAATACAGCTTGGCAAATGCTTGAAAATGCTAACATGTTTAATGATCCGCCTCCGGCTGGCAAAAAATATGTTCTCGCAAAGTTCAGAGTTAAATTAATCAAGTTTGAAGGCAAAACATTTGATACATTTGACGTTAACCCGGCAATGTTTGAGGCCGTTAGCAAAAGTGGCGTAGTGTATGATAATTTTGTTCCAGTTGTTACACCAGACCCTCAACTATCTGAAATTTATGAAGGCGGGCAAACCGAAGGCTGGGTAGCATTCCTTGTCAATCAAAATGATGATCCACGAATTGTATGGCAGCGCGGCAACCCTGATGAAATCTGGTTCTCATTAAAATAGAATATTGCCCTTTATCCCTCTTGCGCAGACAGTAAGAGGGATTTTTTTAGGATTTTCCCTGCGAGGGAGAAATTCTATTTTTAAATTGGAGTATCGCCAACGAAACAGAAATTATTTACGCTAAGACCACATCAGGTAATCAAAGAAAAGAGGCATCCAAGTGTTGGGATGCCTCTCCTACATTTAGCCCGTTCCATTCTATTACTTATGCTATTTGATAAAGCTGCTTGCTTTTAAAGTTTTTTAATTAAATTATCACACCATTCTATATACAGGCGTTCATATTTAATGCCGAATTCAACTACAGAGATGCTGGAGGCAATCGGATCTTTGCTGTTGGACGGGTCAAGCATTTGAGTGAGCTCCTTTACTTTTTCCAAATAGGCGGCTAATCTCTCTTCATGCTGCCTCTTTATTTCCTCAATTTGTTCGATCATCTTTTCGGGTTCTACAAGCCAAGAATTGTAAACCTTCAATAGGAAATCATCGCGGATCCTTTCCAATTCCCCCGGCTCTATCGTCCACTGTATTAATGCCTCCCGTCCAGCTTCTGTAATCTCATACACTTTTCGGGCGGGGCGATAGGCATGCTGTTCTACTCCTTGAAGCTTTACCAAGCCCTCTTTTTCCATTTTGGCCAATTCAGGATAAACCTGATTGCTCCCTACTTTCCAAAACGGACCCAATCGATTGTTCATGTGCTGCTTGATATCATAACCGCTTAGCGGCTCGCGTGCCAACAAAGAAAGCAATGCATAACGGATTGAGCTCATAGAAACAACTCCTCTAATTATTAATAAGTTAAATTTACTATAGGTACGCTTTAATATATATTTATTTCTTCTGTCCATCAAGCCACTTCATAAATAGGTTAAAAATAACCTATGTTTTTGTTGACTTATAAAAAATCATGTGTTAGTTTTGATTTAAGTTAATTTTAACCTATAAAAATTTTTTAAAACAAATCTTAAAGGAGAAATTTTACTATGAAATTAATTTTTGAAGATCACACATTTTCATTTGAGTTGCTGCGTGCCTTAAGCTATGCACCTTACGGAGGAGCAGATATTGGCGAATGCCTGTCAACCGCATATCGGATCGAAGAAGGCAATTTTGAAAGCTAGTATGCAGAATGGTATAAAACAGCTGAGCGAATTCATGCTTTAGCCGTCGAGAGTTTGGAGCGGGGCAAACGGATCAGTGCTCGGGAAAACTATTTGCGAGCTTCGAATTACTACCGAACCGCTGAATTTTTTCTGCATGGAGATAAAAATGACCCTCGTATCCTGGAAACTTGGGGAAAAAGCCGAAGCACGTTTCGCCAAGCTATAAAATTGATGGATATGCCAGTGGAAGAAGTGCAGGTTTCTTATGAAGGAACCTATTTACCGGGATATTTTTACCGTGTGGATGAGTCGCAACGGCCAACCTTACTAGTTCACGGAGGCTTTGACTCTACAGGGGAGGAACTTTATTTTCAAGTTGCGGCGGCTGCACTGCAGCGTGGATACAACTGCCTTACTTTCGAAGGTCCGGGTCAAGGCTCGGTCATTCGAGAGCAGCATCTCCCATTTCGCCATGATTGGGAAAAGGTTGTCACACCAGTCGTCGATTACTTGCTGAATAGACCTGAAGTGGACCCAAAACGAATCGCCTTAATGGGCATCAGTCTTGGGGGATATTTAGCGCCTCGCGCTGCAGCCTTTGAACACCGCATAGCCGCCTGTATCGCTAACGACGGTTTGTTTTCCAATCAATTTGGTGAGATGGGTCGCAAGTTCCACAAAGGGAGCGATGAGTATTTAAACAAACCGGACTATATGGAAAAGTTCGTTCGAGAGTTAATGGATAAAAACACAAATGTACGCTGGGCTATTGAAAATGGAATGTTCACATATAAGGCTGAATCCATTTTCGAACTTGTCCAAAAAACAGAGCCTGTCACGTTAGAGGGTGTGGCGCAAAAAATTAAGTGCCCAACATTGGTATGTGAAGCCGAAGCCGATCATTTTTTCGCCGGCCAGCCCCAAAAACTCTATGATGCCCTCACCTGCCCTAAAACGTTCATGCTTTTCACTGCGAAAGACTGTGCTGAGGAACACTGCCAATTCGGTGCACTGCTTTTTTATAACCAGCGTGTCTTTGAGTGGTTGGATGAAACCCTAGGTATTAATAACGAAGAATCGCAGCTCTCTTTGCAAGATTACTAGCAAGTCTATTATCTTATAGGATATTTACATGGATTATTTAGATTCTTTACAAGAGATGTTCCTGCATCACCAATTAATAGAAAAACCCTTCTCTCTTGAGAGGGGTTGCATACTTTTTTGTCATCAATTCCAAAAAATTCAGCTTTCGATTCCACACTATATAAGAATTCTATAGGTGTTAACATAAAGACCTAGGCATATGTATAGCTGTAATGTCCTCCACTTATATCCTGTATCGATAACAAAATACCCCTTTTTTTTTGCTATTTTCTATGTTGCTCATTAAATATATATTTCTTGATCCTTCCTCGCGAAATTTATCCAATATAATCAAATATAGTCGAATTTTGAAATATTTTAGTAACATTTTTTAAAAGAACTGTAAAGTCACTAGGTTTACTTCTATGAGATAATACAGGCAGTGAATAGAGAGAGAAAAGAAATTACTAGGGATTTTGGGGTGCATCATGAAAAGGTTTGTTATTACAACTTTAGTTACCTTGAGTCTGTTTTTTGTCGGATTTTCTGAAACAAATCATACATACGCAGCAACAAACTACAGAGTGAAAGCTTCTGCGATCGCTCAAAAATACGTGGGAGTTCCTTATAGATGGGGCGGTAGTTCACCATCAGGATTTGATTGTTCGGGTTTAGTTTATTACTCATTTAAAAAAGCTGGAAAAACTCTTCCTAGAACTGCCGGAGAAATGTATAGAAGGGGAACTACCGTTTCTAAAAGGAATTTAAGAGTCGGCGATCTCGTATTTTTCCACACAACTAGCAAATGTGCTTCCCACGTAGGAATATACATAGGTGCAAACAAATTTGTTCATTCAAGTTCAAAAGGTGTAAGAATAGACTCTATGTCTAATCCATATTGGAGCAAAGTCTATCACGGATCAAAACGAATGTAACCTCCTAACGTTAAGGAGGTTATTTTTTTATTTCTTAAGATGAGAGATTAGTAGTATTATGTAGAATGTGAGTTTTCAAACAGGGGCAGAGAAATAATGAATCCAAGTCTATTCTGATCCATTTTTAATAATCTCCTTTTATTTTTAAATGTCGACTATATAATACTCAAATTATATCTGTTAACGTTTGAAAAATACTTACAAAAACTTAACTTTGTCCATCTTTCTTCCCCCCTCCTCCTTCCCGGTTTTTTCGGGTATAATAAAAGAATATGGTTTTTGAGTAACGGGAGGTTCACAGATGGCAACGATTCCTGATCATTATAGAGAAATGCTGGAGTTTGCGGCCCGGAATTTTCAAAAGATTCTGCGGGCAGAGGCGGCTGAGGATGCGAATATTGTGCAAAAAGGCTTGCTTCATTATCGCCAAGGGATGGTTTATAAAATGAAGCTGGAAGATGAAGCCGTCATTGCCTCCGTTCAGGATGTGGCACCCGTTGATGTCAGGCTTGATTTGAATTTTCTAGAGACAAGCGGCTGCTCCTGTCCGGCGGAAGGGTTTTGCCGGCACCAGCTTGCAGTTTTTTTTCAAGCCTATTCAACGATTGGCAGTGTTGCTGACTGGCTTGAAGAATGGCGCCAGCCAATAAAGGAAAAAGCTCTCGCTTCGAAATGGGGGCTTAAAAGAGCGAAAGACCTGTTAAAAAGGTCTGCAAAATTGAAGGCGTCCTATGAAAACTGGATCGGCACCTTTGAAGATAGCTTTAAATCGATTATGACCGGAATGGGTGAACCGCGCCCGTATGTGGTCCCTGAGCTTTTTCAAATTTATATGAAGCGGCTAAATGCAAGTTCTCCCATTGAGCAGGAGTGGAAAAACCTTTATGAGCTGTGCGCTTCTGTTTTCACTTTTTTAAAACTTGCGGAAATCAGTGAGAAATATGGACACACTGATGAAATGGTAAACCGTTATTACCGGCATGTATTTCATTCTTTAATTGAGAAAGCAATGGATGCGGTTGACCGGTTGTCTATCCATTCCCTTCCTTTTGCCTTCGATCAATTTATTGAAAAGCTCAAGGACAACACCGGGGAGCTTCTGTTTGTACCTGAGTTCCTCAAATACGAAGGAATTCATTTATATAGGGTTTTATGGGACGGTCTTTTTAAGCAAAGCAAGTGGCGCGAAGAAGAACGAGCCAGCTTGACTGAACTTGTGAAACGAAACGGCTCCCTTCCGCCTGCGATTGCCCTTGCCCATCTGAACATGTTGATCCGTAAAGATGAAGAGGCGATTTTAGGATTGCAGCGGTTAGGCACAGATGCTGTCCCATACATGATTCATTGGCTGGAATTGCTTACGGCGCAGAAAGCATGGAAAAGAATGACACCATACGCTGAGCTTTTTATTCTGCAGCTGAACAAATACACGAAAACACTTATCGGGTACCATAAACGGCGTGATTTTACTAACTTAGCGATCGATGTCCTGACACCGTTTTGTGTGGAAAGCAGCCGCTATGATTTGTATGAACGCGCTCTTCTTCAAACCCTTCCCTACAGTTATCGAGAGTATGAAGATTTCTTATTTCAACAGGGCCAACTTGAAAAATGGGGAGAATTGCAATCTTATATCGGTTTTGATGTGCGCGATTTGCCGACAGACCGAATTAAGACTGTTCAGAAGGAAAAGCCAGAGATCCTTCTTCCCCTTTACCATCAATCGATTGTCCGAAATATTGAAATGAAAAACCGGACAAATTACCGGGAAGCGGTCCGGCATTTAAAGAAGCTGCGTACGATTTATAAGAAAATGAAACGTCTGGAAGATTTTGAACGGTTTATGGCCGAGCTGATGAAAAAAACAAAACGGCTTCGCGCCTTTCAAGAAGAATGCAAAAGAGGTAAGCTGATCGATGTATGAGACTAGATCTTTACAGATTGCAATTACACCAATCGGTGAACGTTTTTTTATCACCGCCCAAAGCGAAAATTTTATAGAGGCTTCCCAGTGGAAACACCTTCTTTTTCATCGTCATGAAGAAAGTTTTTATGGGACCCTCCTTGATGTTGAAACCGTGGATGGAGTCGAAGGTGTTTTTGTGAATGGCTGGCAGCTTGTGACGCTGTTTGCGAAAGAGCAATTCAACCGCCTTATTGATTGGGACTGGGATGAAACGTCCCAAATATGCCTTTCTGCGGCACCGGCCATTTACGATGCGATTGTTGAAAAAGAATGGCGCCCTGATTTTTCATTACTCGGTGAAGACGAGTTTCGGTGGGCGCTTCCGGATCGGGTCGTCAACGAATTTGACCCGTCTTTTTGGGAACAACCTGTTGAAAATGGCGTGTCCGTTCATGATTTTATCCGGAACTGGTTCCACCATTCGCTTGAAGCTTACTTAACGAGATATTCTGAACAAAGAGCATTTTTCGACCAAAGGCTTACATTGTTGAAAAATAAAGACTTGCCTGCAGCAAATTTGTCTGCTTTTTTTGATGAAGAAAAGTGGCTGGAATGGATGGGCATCAAGGATGATCCTGCCCCATTCACGATCGGACTGCGGCTTGAGGAACCGGCTGATGAAGATGGCGATTGGAGCTTGGAGCTCTTTTTGCGGGATAAAAAACAGCCTGACGTCATGATTAATCCGAATCAAGTTTCATCGCTTCCGCGCGGTTGGAAACCGTATTTAGAAAAAGTGGCTGTCGAGGAAAACCGATGGGGCCGATTGTTCCCGTGGCTGCAAGATGGGAACGGCCTTCTTCGCCGCTTGACAGAGGACCAGGCATGGACATTTTTAACCGAAGCTAGTGAAGTATTGCTTGCTCTCGGTGTTGAGATCCTGCTTCCTTCCTGGTGGGAGGCAATGAAAAATGCCAACTTAAAAGTAAAAGCCCGTGTAAAAGGAACGTCAAGCCACCGCCGTTCATTTGTCGGCCTTGACGCGATGCTCGACTACGATTGGCGTTTTTCCATGAATGGCGTTGATTTGTCCGAAGAAGAGTTCCGCAAGCTTGTCGAGGAAAAAAGGCGGCTTGTGTATATTCGCGGCCGCTGGATCAAACTTGATCCGAACTTTATCCGCCAAATTCAGGATTTAATGAAAAAAGCGGAAAAGGAAGGCCTGCACATTCGCGACCTGCTTGAACAGGAACTGATAGCTGCTGAAGAAGATGCGGGGGATGAACTCGACAACCCGAAAGCATTTGCCCGGATTCAAATCGAGCTGAACAATCAATGGAAGCAAATGATCCGTCAGCTTTCTGAAATCAATGAAATTCCGGAAATGCCGGTTCCTGCCGGTTTACACGGCGAACTCAGGCCATACCAGCGGCGCGGCATGAGCTGGCTCTTGTTTTTGCGTCGCTTCGGTTTTGGCGCCGTCCTGGCCGATGATATGGGACTGGGAAAAACCGTTCAGCTCATTTCCTATTTACTTTCAGTGAAAGAAAGTGATGATGCCGGACCTGCCTTAATTGTGTGCCCTACATCGGTTCTTGGAAACTGGCAAAAAGAACTTGAACGGTTTGCTCCGGGACTGAACGTGTATCTGCATTACGGCCCGGCGCGGCTGAAAGGAGAAGCTTTTAAAGAAGAGGCTCTTCGTGCAGATGTCGTTTTAACATCATACGGCTTGACCCATCTCGATTTAGAGGAATTTGAATCGCTGACATGGGGAACGATCGCCATCGATGAAGCGCAAAATATAAAAAATGCGCAAACGAAACAATCGCGGGCAGTAAGGCGTTTAAAAGGCCGCCATCATATTGCCCTCACCGGAACGCCGATGGAAAACCGGCTAGCCGAGCTCTGGTCGATTTTTGATTTTACCAATCACGGCTATCTTGGAAGTTTAGGACAATTTCAGAAACGATTTGTTATTCCGATTGAGAAAGATGAGCGAAAGGATAAGATTAAAGAACTTCAAGCACTGATTCGCCCTTTCCTCTTGCGCCGGACGAAAAAGAATGAAGAAGTCGCATTGAACCTGCCGGATAAACTTGAGCAAAAAGAATACTGCCCGTTGACAGCTGAACAGGCGTCGTTATACGAGCAGCTTGTCCGCGACACGTTTGCTGAGATTGAAAAATTGTCAGGGTTTGAGCGAAAAGGCCTTGTCTTACAGATGCTCAGTAAGTTGAAGCAGCTTTGCAACCACCCTGCTCTTTACTTGAAAGAAGTAAAACCGCGGGACTTGCTTGAACGTTCTTCCAAGCTGGAAAAATTAAATGAACTAGTCGAAGCAGTTCTTGACCAAGGCGAAAGCTGTTTAATTTTTACCCAGTATCTTGAAATGGGCGAAATGATCCGAACTGTTTTGAAAAATATGCATGGGATCGAAGTTCCATTTTTAAACGGAAGCGTGCCGAAAAAACTGCGCGATGATATGATTGAACGCTTCCAGAACGGCAAATTCCCTGTGTTTTTGCTGTCATTAAAAGCAGGCGGCACCGGCTTAAACTTAACGGCCGCCAACCATGTTATCCATTATGACCGCTGGTGGAATCCAGCGGTTGAAAACCAGGCCACCGACAGAGCGTACCGCATCGGCCAAAATCGGTTTGTGCACGTTCACAAACTGATCAGCACCGGCACATTAGAAGAAAAAATCGATGCGATGATTGAAAAAAAGCAATCATTAAATGATCAAATCATACAAAGCGAAAACTGGATTACCGAGCTTTCGACTGATGAATTGAGGGATTTGGTATTTTTGGGGTAGACGCTGGACGGGTGCAAGTACGGATTTTGCAACAGGGTTAGCCTTTTGGTACAGGCAAGTTGGTATATTTGCTAAACAGGGCGGCAGCGGATTTCATATTTTTGCGATTGGATCAGCCTTCTGATACGGAGGCTGATTTTTTTTTTGAGATGCCGTATAGAAAGGAAAAAAATTTACCCGCAACGGGGCAAACGTTACACGCGGGTAATTAAAAATGAGGGATTTGGTTCTTTGTAGGCATTTACTCGATTACTGGGAGGGAATGTTAAATACATTAGTTTTTTACCGTTTTTGATCAGAAAACATGAAAGAAGTTTATAGGCTGTCGCTTCGCTTATCGTGCCCGCTTTTTCATTGATGAGGATTTTTTGTTTATGACAATTAAAAGTAAATTGAACGGCCTTATTTTGACGATTCTCGTTGAAATTTACCGTCACGCTTGTGTGAGTGTCAAGCGGCAAAATATAATACGAAGTTTGAGCAGAGTTGCGGCTTAATTGCAGGGCATCGAAAAATCCAGGTGATTGAGCAATCTTTGCATTGTATTCCGGATGTTCTTCGCCAATAAAAATTAATTGACATCTTTCCTCCTTTTTACTTTTTTGTTTCGAATAGTTCTTCATTTCATCGACAAATCTCCTTTCATATATTCCTTTACATAATTCTCCAAATTTTTTACAAATCCTGCTAAAGTCCTATTTTTTATTAAATGTTTAAATGTCAGGGTTTTGATGAGAGAGATCAAACATTATGAGAAGTAGAGGCTTATATAGATTAAGTCCGTATAATTGTGTAAAAAGAAGCAAATAAATGGTATAAGGTGTTACTAAAAAAATAGCTGTATAGAGGCCTGGGGTATATGTTTTTAGTATCAATGTTTGCAAGACATGGGCTAAATTGTGTAATAATACAAATATTAATAATGAAAGATACAAGATTGAATTCCATGAACTTTCTAAGTTTTGGGTTCCAAAGAAAGTAATAAAAGACATTGTTAAAAATATAAAAACATCTCTCTTTTCAAAGGAATAAGAATTAACATTCCAAAATTGCCAAATATTTTTACTTATCCATTTGCTATCACCTATTATTCTATTTTCCGTTCTTTTTGCCCAATTTTCGACAGCAATAATTTCCTCAAAATCGTGTAGCATAAATATTACTACGAATAACCAGATTGCATTATATAACTCAATTTGAAGCATTATAATTTTTTCCTCTACAATATTTCGGATATAAATGGGTTGGTATTGAAATCAAACTTGGATAATATATTGCTTTATTCTTTTTAATACTCTAATGAAAATTTTCCATTAATTTCATACAATTTTAACAGAAAATAGAATCATTATAAATATATATTAAAAACAATTAAGAAAACTGCCAATTAGAAAAACCCCTTAAAAAGGGGGCTACGCAGGATGAAAGTGGTACGCAAATCAAGCAGGAAATCAGAGTAGTTTCAGCACCGTTTGCCGTTCATAAATTTTACAGTCTGGAAAATGGATTTATCGAGGATTTTCGATAACTGATTCAGTGATGGAGCCGGGATATCCCGAACAACTCTTTATCGAAAATTGAAGTTATCATCTTTTAGAGAAAGGGCTTTGTTTTGCATTTCAGAGTTGTATGAAGTTCGTGTTCCTCAAACAGAGGGTTGCCGCTCGCTTCCTCAGATTCTGCGTTGCCACAGACATCCTTGCGTTAAGCTAACTGTTGCTTTTGCCTCACAGTTCGGGACTCTCCCCCTGTAGACTGCTGGGGGCACAAAGGGATTGAAGGTTTTTTTATTTTTTTAGATTAATGACCGTTACTTTATCTCGCATCATGGAAATTATGCTTTGACGAATACCTTGAGAACCAAGACCAGAATTTTTCACAGCTGAAAACGGAAAATGATCAGGACCGCGCTCAGTTCTTCCATTAATTTGGACAGAACCAACGTCAAGTGATGAAGCAATAGTAAATGCTTTTTCGATATTCGATGTAAATACACTTGCTTGCAGTCCAAATTCAGACTCATTAGCAATTTCGATTGCTTCCTCTACGCTGTCGACAATAATACAAGGCAAGACAGGTCCGAATGGTTCTTCCCAAGCAACTTTCATATCTTTTGTCACATTACTTAAGACAGTTGGATAAATCAAGTTTTTCTCGCGTTTGTTGCCAGTGATAAGACTAGCACCTTTTGCCAAAGCATCATCAATTAAACCTTGCACAAAGTCCGCTGAACTTTCATCGATTAAAGGAGTAATATCAGCATCGTCTTCCGGTCTGCCAACCGTTAGTTTTTCGACTTTTTCTTTAATTTTTTCAATAAGTGGAGCTGCTACATCTTTAAGTACAAGAACTCTTTTTATGGCCGTACAACGTTGTCCACTATAAGAAAAGGCACCGCTAACGATTTCCGTTGCCGCTAGTTCAAGATCTGCATCTTCTAGCACAATGGCAGGGTCTTTTCCCCCAAGCTCCAGTACGAGAGGAATCATTGAAGCTTTTCTTGCAATATTTTGTCCTGTTCCTGTTCCTCCGGTAAATGAAATCATATCAATAAATGGGTGAGTAATGATGTAATCACCAATTTCTGAACCTTTTCCTGTAACGGTATTAACTAAACCTTTAGGCAACCCGGCGTTTTCTAATGCTTGTATCATTAATAAACCACTAATGGCTCCCTGTGTTGCAGGTTTGAAAACTACTGCGTTGCCTGCAATTAAAGCAGGGGCAATTTTTGTAGCAGCAAGGTTTATTGGGTAGTTAAACGGAGAAATGGCTAAAATGACGCCAAGCGGTTTTTTTTCGACGATTGCTGTTTTTATTGAGCTATCAGCATCTAACGAACCACCATTAATGAATTCTCCGTGAATGCGAACCCCTTCTTCTGCCGTGTAACGAATGATTTCTGCGGTTCGAGTCACTTCCTTTCTTGCTGTTGAGATGTTTTTCCCTACTTCATTCATAATCATCGGAGCAATTACATCAATCATTTTTACTAATTCATCCGCCCACGCATGCAATATCTTGGCTCGTTCACTAACGGCCAGCTTTTCCCATTTTTTCTGTGCTTGACGAGCTCCGGCTACCGCTTTATCTATTTCATCTTTTGTCATAGCTGGAACCCGTCCCACAACTTCACCTGTAGATGGTGAATAGATATTAATAAATTGATTTGAAGAGCTGAAACTCCATTCTCCATTTAATAAAAACTTAAAATCCTTTTCTAATACCTGCATAGAAACAATCCCAACTTTCTAAATATTATTTAAATTATGTTAATTAGAACTCTAAAGCAGTAAGCGATTCCAACACAAGCCTTTTTTTAAAAAAAATACATAGGACTTTTAGGGTCGCCGTATGTCCACTAAATGCAATATTAGAATAGTAATTTTTAAATCCTTCTCAGCTTACATAAAGAGTTCGAATAATAAATTCAACTTTCGCAAAAAAGTATCTTTCTTCGTTTTTATTTTTTAAAAAAGAACAGACACCTATATTTTGGCAACAAATACCAAATACGGTGTCGTCATATCGTAACAGCTCATATACTTGAACGAAGGCTATTTTTTCAATCGAAGGCTCATATCCTCCGATTAGCGCTTATAAGACTAGACGGCTTTATCGCGTTCTTTAATGCAGTTAAGAAGCTTCAATCTTTTTATTTTTCCTTTTAAAGTACCCCATACCGACTACAATGATGACCAATCCGATTGGAAGTCCAACATGGATAGTTTTTGTTAAGTTTGGAGCGAATGAATGCAGAAATGCATCTATTTTTTGATCTTTAACAATCATTTCACCGGCGGTATATGCTAGTAGGCCAGCTCCTGCGTAAACAATAATCGGAAGCTTTTCCATAGCCTTTAATATGATTTGACTGCCCCAAATAATGATTGGAATGGAGATTAAGATACCAAGTAAGATCGGCAAGAACTCATGTGCGACACCCGCTAATGCTAAAACGTTATCCAGTGACATGACAGCATCTGCGATAATAATTGTTCTAACTGCTGATGCCACCGTGCTGCCACCGGCTTTGTGTTCTTTTTCTTTTCCAGCAAGTAATTTATAAGCAATTCGAACAAGCAAAATTCCCCCAATAGCAGAAATCAATGGAATTTTTAATAACGACACAATAATGGCCGCAATTAATAATCTTAAAACAATCGCACCGAATGTTCCCCAAAAGATCGCTTTTTTTCGAAGATCTGCAGGCACATCTTTAGCAGCTAGTGCAATAACGATCGCATTATCTCCGCTAAGTATTAGGTCAACACCAATAACTTTTAAGAGTGTTGCCAATTCCATTCCTATGGTTTCCATTGTTTATCCTCCTGTCAAGTTATCATCATTAAGTGTTGACCTTCCTAGTTTTATCTATATCAAGTATTTTAAACTGTTTGGATGGTTGCTGTGTATTTTTTCATCTTAAGAAAAACATAAAAATCCCGGCATGAAAGCCAGGCAAAATGAGGATTTTTGGGGCAGTCATTGATTCTTTATAAGGAAAGAATATTTGGAAGGAAAAGTGATAGAAGCATTAAATCGTGATGGAGTAGTGTTTTTTCGCGGATTTTTCAGTTTGTTGATGCTCGTTTTTCGGGGGTTCTTTTACGAGGTTAAAAATGGCTGTGTTTTTGTCTCGCAATGTCAAGTTTTTCATGCACCATTCGAGCTGTTGGACCCGCTTGTTTAATTTATCGACTTTTTCGTTTGTTTTGCCGAGCATTTTAATTAAGCTTTCTAAAAGCATTTCCAGTCTGGTTCCAAAATCGTCATGATTTTTCAACAGTAAAAGCCTCCTTTTCTTTTTGTTTGGTATGTTCAGCTGAAGGCTTTGGGCTCAGGAATCGGACACCTTCAGCAACAACCTCTGTTACAAAAACTTTTTTACCTTCTTGATTTTCGTAGTTTCTCGTTTGGATTCTGCCTGTGATTCCGAGCACTGAACCTTTCCTGCAATATTGTGCCGTGTTCTCGGCGATTTTTTTCCAGAGGGTGCATTGGACAAAGTCAGTGTCGATTTCTCCATTCTGGTTTCGATAGTTGCGGTTGACCGCTAAAATGATATTGGCTACGTACGTACCATCGGGTGTAACCCTTAATTCAGGGTCTCTGGTCAGCCTCCCGACAAGTGTAACTTGGTTGATCAAAGTTTCATCTCCTCTCTTTTTGATATTTTTATGATAGTCCCTGGCTTGCCCATCGTAAAATTGCGATAATCGATTTATTCGGAAGAAAATTGACTCAAAAATCGGATTTTCACTGGGGAAAATTTGATTTTCAAAAGAAGAAACACCTAAAATTATGTTATTACTACTTTCGACAAATATTTTTCGACACGGTTAGAATTCGTTTTCATTATAGGCTGTGTTATAATTTTTTATATTAGAGGTTGTACAAAAGTGTTTGAAAACTACTTTCCAGTGAAATGGAAAACGGGAGGAAAAGGATGAAAACGTTCAAACTGATCTCGTTGCAAATTGTCGAAGGTGCGGATTTGAAGGATATTGAATTACAAGACGGGCTGATTATTAATAAAGAAGATGACCTTAGTTCGTGGCTGATTGAGGCTTATATTTCAAAATCTTATCTTGACTATTTTAAATCTGGCGACGAAATGATTGTCCAGGTAGTAATTTCAAAAAAGGAAAACGGTCCTGCAACGTTTCAAACGAAAGTGCACTCCGTAAAAGAGTTTGATAAAAATATGAGCGTTTTACTTGAAGGCACTTTGAAAAGTACAAGAAACGCATACGCCGAATTAGTGCTTGATGACCTCCTGAAAAAAGGAATGAGTGGAGACAACCTCTTATCCGAATTTAAAGAAAAAATGAAAAGCAGGCCAAGGCTAGCAGTCATAAAAAAGGTTTAAGCAGAAGGGCTGACTCAAAAAACAAAAGACCGGACCCCTCCATGATTGATGGACGGTGCCCGACCCTTATGAGCCAGCCCCTTTTATGTAAATATTAGTGCACAATCTCATTATTAAGCGTGTCTTCTCCGTTTACAAGAATTTGGTTTAACTGGTCGATGATATAATCGATATCTTGTTTATTATAATTCCGGTCAGGAAGCTCAGTGCCATAAACTTTATAATAGAGGATTGAAGCGAGCTTAAGCTGCGTTTCGCTTGCAGGCATCTGATGATCTGCTTTATTTTTCGTTTTTGCGCCCTGTGAAAGATCTTTAAACATTCAGTAAAAATTCCTCCCAAACATATATTTTATCTATTACATTACCATAAATGCAACGCCCTTGACAAAATAAATGTAAAGGGCCTGGCCCCCTTTTATGAGCAAAGGCCTTTCCCCGATTGAATACCGGGAAAAGGCCAGAGCTTCCTTCATTATTCACCTTATTCGTCTTTGTTGTCTTTGTCTTTAATGTCTTTTCGATCTTCGATAATATCCTCTTTATTTTTGTTGTTTTTGTCAATAATGCCATTGTCGTCATCGCCAATATTGCCCTTATTGTTATGATCAAGATTTCGATTATTGAGGTTATCAATGTTATTGCTTTTGTTATTTGCCGGATTCTCCGGAGGCGGATTCTGATTATTGACATTACATCCTGCAATAAGAATCGCGGAGAGGACAGACCCTGCGATTAACAGTAAAAACTTTTTCTTCATAAATAATGGCTCCCTTCCTCTATTGGTTTCTTTTGACCGTATGTACGGGTCTGCAATTATGTTGCCCAAAATCCAAAAAACCTTGTATAGGAAAGGGAGTTTTCTATGGGGTCTGGCCCCTACTCTTTTTTCTCTCCGAGCGCAAAACTAATTTCTGTTTCACATACAACTTCACCGTCAACGGTTGCAACGCCCTTGCCTTTGCCGATTGCACCGCGCACACGGACCATTTCCACTTCTAAGCGAAGCTGATCGCCTGGCTTTACTTGCCTTCTAAAACGGCAGTTATCGATTCCAGTGAAAAAAGCCAGCCGGCCTTTGTTTTCTTCTTTTTTGAGCATGGCAACTGCTCCTACCTGTGCGAGCGCTTCAACAATCAGCACTCCTGGCATAACAGGATAGTCAGGAAAATGTCCGTTAAAAAATTCTTCGTTTGCCGAAACATTCTTAATGCCAACTGCTTTTTTCCCTTCTTCGACTTCAAGAATTTTATCAACAAGCAAAAATGGATAGCGGTGTGGGATAATTTCTTTAATTTCTGTAATATCGAGCATTTTTAGTACCTCCTCATAATATTAGGTATAATGTTATTTTACACAAAACCGCAAACAAAAAGGAAGGGTTTTCTCAGTCTGAACGTTAAAGGCAGAATTTAAAACAATACCTGCCTCAAAGAGTCCAGATCATTTACCCTTCCCTTGCATTTTTCATTTTTCTTTATAAATAAGATCATATATATTAGTCCACGTTGATTTTTGAAAAACTTCAATGACCTTGCCGTTTCCGAGAACCCCGTAGCCGACCATTGCTCCAGCAATGGCGCTCACTACGATCAATAAAGCAACAATGATAACCCGCAGCCAAATTGGTATTAGCCGAACACGGATCCGCTTTCTTTTTTCTTTTGTTTGTTCATGCTGCTCATGTTTCGCTTTCTTTATTTGTTCCCGAGTTCGGACTTCTGCTTGGTTATTGTTGGTTATAGACATTGCTGCATACCCCTTTTAACGAATTCCGTTCACTAATCCCATCATTTGATCTGCAATCGTGATTGATCTGGCTTGAAATTGATAAGAGCGCTGAACATTAATCAGTTCGGTCATTTCTTTCGACAAGTCTACATTTGACTGTTCTAGAGCACCTTGCTTCATAGCAATTTGCGCCCGGAGCGGTCCATTTAATTCTGTTAAAATATCCTGCTTTAAAACTCCAAGCTCAGCAAAATTTTCCGGCAGCCCTAAAAGATTGTCTCCCTTTTGCACCAAAAATTGCGGTTTTTTCACAAGGCTGACACCAAGATTAATGGTCTGTCTGGTCCCATTTGTTTTTTCAACAACGAGCTGGCCGTTTTCTGTAAAGGTGTAGCCTTTAGCATCGCCTGTGATATAAATCGGGTGATTGTTTTCATCTAAAACAGAATATCCGTCCCCTGTTACAAGCATCATTTCATTTTTGGAAATTGGCGATAAATGAAAGGAACCGTCGCGTGTTAATTGGATGGATGATCCATTTTCATCTTGAACGAGAACCCGGAAGTATTGGCCTTCTTTTGTAAAAGCGACGTCAAGCTGGCGGTCGGTTGTTTTTAAATTTCCCTGTTTCATAATGATCTGTGATTGGGAAAGCCTTGCACCCGTCCCCTGGCGGATTCCGAGCGGTGTCAGCCGATTCTTCTCTTCGTTTGCATTTGTTTGATTGCGGAACTCCTGGAAAAGCAAATCCGAAAACGTTGCTTCTCTTCTTTTATAACCGGTTGTATCAATGTTTGCCAGGTTGTTGCTGATTATATCCATTTGTTTTTGCAATTGTGCAAGTGTGTTCGTTGCCGTTATCATTGTTCTATTCATATGAAAATCCCCCTTTACGGGTCTCAGCTGTTTTCAAATTTTATTTATTTTTAGCCTATGCGGCCAATGTCATTTACTGCTTTTTCCATACTGCGGTCGTAAGCCTGAAGGACTTTCTGATTGGCTTCAAATGCACGGTAAGCAGTCAGCATATCTGTCATTGTTTTTGCCACATCAACATTTGAACGTTCCAGAAACCCTTGCTTAAGCATGAACTGTACTCCATTTGCGTTATAGGCGTTCGGAAGCTTATTTCCGTCTTCTGTCCGGTAAAGACCGTCGCCTTCTTTTATTAAGCGCTGAGGATTTTCCGCAAACCCAATCCCCAGTCTTGCCGTTTCGCCATTTTCTCCTATTAATACGCCTTTGCTATTAATGGTGAACTGATCGCTTGAAAGCTGAATGCGGCCTCCCCGATCATTCAAAACATACAAGCCGCTTGCTGTTGTTAAAAAACCCTCTCCATCGACTGTAAAGTTTCCATTCCGTGTGTAGCGTACTTCTCCGTTCGGATTTTGTACCGTAAACAGAACCGTGCCCTTTGCGCCGTTTTCCTTATTTGCCGGAATATTGATATCAACAAGGGCAACATCTGTATGTAATTCCGTTTCTCGAAGGTCGCCTTGAATAAACGCAGGTATTGCTTCTTGCATATAAACACCGGTATTAATCGATCCAATCACTGTATTGCGTGGAAGATTCAAGCCATTCTCTGAGGGAATTTTTTGCTGGTCTAACCGTTGCAGCAGCATTTCCGGAAACGCCCTCATTGATGGTTGATCCGCCTTAAAGCCGGGCGTATTGGCGTTTGCCAAGTTATTTGAAAGCATTTCCGTTTTTCGCTGCTGTGAAAGCATTCCAGACGCAGCGGTGTAAAACCCTTTGAACATTATTCCACCTCATTTTCGAAACCGCACTTTTACACCTATTATAAAAAATTTTTGGCGAAGAAACATATCTTTTTGCAGAAAAAAGTCAAATATTGAAAAAATATTGTATAAGAAAGAAAAAATCTGCCGCTTGGCGAAGCATCTGCTTCTCAAACGACAGACTTATTCTATTAACCGAATCTTTTATTTGGAAGACGGTCGATGTTATCAAGCATGATTCCAGTACCGATTGCTACACAATCCATTGGATTTTCCGCAATTAGCACAGGTACTTTTAATTCTTCTGCTAGAAGCATATCAATTCCGTGGAGCAGTGCGCCTCCCCCGGTTAAAATAACGCCGCGGTCGATAATGTCGGCAGAAAGTTCCGGTGGTGTGCGTTCAAGGACGCTTTTGGCTGCCTGAACAATAACGGAAACAGATTCACGCAGAGCCTGTTCAATTTCAGCTGAACGAACAGTAATTGTCCGAGGCAATCCTGTTACCATATCGCGGCCGCGGATATCTAATTCCTCGTTGCGTGATCCAGGGAAAACGGTGCCTATCTTCATCTTGATATCTTCTGAAGTCCGTTCTCCAATTAGAAGTTTATATTCTTTTTTAATATAATTTAATATTTCTATGTCAAACTTGTCCCCAGCCATTTTAATCGAGGAGGAAGTTACTATATCGCCCATTGATAAAACGGCAATATCAGTTGTCCCGCCTCCGATATCGACAACCATATTTCCGCTTGGCTGAAAAATATCCATACCAGCGCCAATTGCAGCTACTTTCGGCTCTTCTTCCAAGTAAATTTTTTTCCCGCCGCTTTTTTCAGCAGCTTCTCTAATCGCTTTTTGCTCAACGCTTGTAATATTTGTCGGACAGCAAATTAGAATGCGCGGTTTTGATAAAAACCCTTTTACATTAAGCTTATTAATAAAATGTTTCAGCATCGCTTCTGTTACATCAAAATCAGCAATTACGCCATCTTTTAACGGTCGGATCGCAGCGATGTTTCCCGGCGTACGTCCAACCATTCTGCGCGCTTCTTCTCCTACCGCAAGAACTTTATTTGTATTTTTATCAACCGCCACAACGGATGGCTCATTTAGTACGATTCCGCGGCCTTTTACATGGATCAGCACATTGGCCGTTCCTAAATCAATTCCTATATCCCTGGAAAACATTTCTATTCCTTTCCTCCTTAAGACTATGGCGCAGCGAAAAAGGTACGCTTTTTCGCCCCTCACTCTTGTTCATCTGCGGCTCTCAAGAACACGTCCATAGACCTTTCCCATGCTGAAATCAAAATGATGTGGCTATGTATAGTTCCTTAAGCACAAGCATTCACTTTTGTAAAATAAACCAGGTTCTTTCCTAATAGTTTATTCTATCACAATAAGGAAGAAAAAAGTAACTTGTCGTCAGAAAAACAATGAAAATTTTCCTAAAATAGAGTTGCGGGAAAAGAATCAGGCAAAATTTGTAGGTATTTGGGAGGAAGATCGGTGCCGGATTGGGTTGGGGTTGGACGCATGGCTTTTAAAATTTAGACTGTTTTATGAGCCAATTTTGTGCATTTATGAGCCACTTTAGGGAATTTATACTCCATTTTAAACTAAAATAAAAAAACGTGCCAAGCCGAGGGCAAACATGCTTTCCCCGGGGGCACGTCCTTATGTTCCGGATTTCGCCTGCGTTTTTTTTTCGCTTTATTGAACAGGTTCTTCTTCTTTTTCTTCTTTTTTATACTTCAGTTTCGTTGCTTCTCCACCCCGTAAATGGCGGATTGATTTATGGTAATCTAATATTTCTTTTACTTCATTTGCAAGTTCCGGATTAATTTCTGGAAGCCTCTCAGTTAAATCCTTATGGACTGTACTTTTGGATACGCCAAACTCCTTCGCGATCACGCGAACTGTTTTTCTCGTCTCCACGATATACTTCCCAATCTTGATAGTTCTCTCTTTGATGTAATCGTGCACACCACTCGCCCTCCCTAAATTGGATGTGAGAAGTGTGAAATGAGACTCGCTTCGCTTAGTTGAACTACGGCTGTTCCGCACGTACAAACAGATCCTTTCAGGCTCCATTGTGCGGCAGAAAGTATGTACTTTCTGATCTTACAGTGATTAAACATGTCTCCGACTATTTCCCTGTTGTTTCCAAACGACTCCTCACCTCAAACACTCTCTTTGCAGGTTTGTATCAGTTTATTAGCTTGGATACGGGAATATGCACGAAAAACTCAATCAGGACAAGGAATTATACAATTTTTTTAAAATATAACAGGCATTCGTCAAAAAGGGGCCTGGCCCTCTTATCACATTAAAGTTTTAAAGCGTTAATTAGATAAGGGGGCCTGGCCCCTCTGTCTATACAAAAAAACCCGCCGGGGCGGGTTTTCAAGGTCCAGAATATTTTTATGAGTTTACGCCATTTAGAGAGGCATCGGATGATCCAGAGTCAGATTCAGGGGATTGATCTTCGCCATGACCATGGTCACCGGATTGATCTCCGCCTTGACCTTGATCACCAGATTGATCTCCACTAGTTTTATCTTGTGCGCTGCCATCTTCCTTTTGTCCAGAATCTGTTTTATCAGAACCGTTATTGTTGGAAGTATCTCCTTTGGCTCCGTTGTCCTCAGTAGTGCCTTGATCATCAGCAGGATTATCATCTGTCACTTGACTGTTTCCAGGAGCTTTTGCTTCCTGTAATGCACTTAACGGTTTGTTAAAATAGTCTAGTGGATTGACAGCTACATTATCTTTGCGAATTTCAAAGTGCACATGCACTCCGGCTTCTTTGTTATACAAGCTTTGTCCAGCCTTTGCAAGAACTTGTCCTTGTTCTACTTTGTCGCCAACCTCGACATTAATGTCCTTAACGGATTGATATTGTGTTACAATTCCTTTATCATGCTCAATTTCAATGACATTTCCCAATAACGCATCTTCTTCAACTTTTGTAACGGTTCCGCTCAATGATGCGACAACATCAAATGTGTCACCTTTTTTCATTTTAATGTCAATACCAGTGTTTGGATGATACTCATTATCGTAGAATACAAGAGCTGCTTCCTGATCTTCTTTTTTGCCGTTATAATCATAGAATTTTTTTTGAATAACAGCAGAATCAGGATCCATTACTGGCATAACAAAATTTTCTAATGAACGGTTTACTTCAACAGCTGGCTGATCATGTTGTTTTCTGCCTGCCATATCTGTCGATTTGTAATCAAATTGGTCAGAATTAGAATTCTTTCCTACACTTTGATACCAAAGGACACCTGTTAGAATGATTGCTGCGCTTGCAATATAAATGGCTGGAAATACCCAACGCTGTCTAAAGAAGCGTTTTAAACTTGAATCTTGAGAAGTTCGTTTCTTATCTTCCTCTCTCATTTTCATCACCTCAGCAATCATTCTGAACAGATCTAAAAAAATATATACGTTTGTAAAAAATTTTTTTATACTTAATTTTCGACAAGTGCGATATTTTTATGTATTTTTTATAAAAAAATTTTTAAAAAAGGAGCTGAAGTAATGAAAATTGCAAAATGGCTGTTCCGGATTCTTCCTTTCATCTACATGGTTCTTATTTGGATCCTTTCAAGCATGCCGGATGACGCCGTTATTGAACTGCCCTCCTCTCCAATAGATAAGTTCGTAAAAGAGTCCCTCCATCTTGTTGAGTTTGCGATATTATATGTACTGTTTGTATTTGCGTTTTTAACAACTAGGCGTTTTTCTATTAAACGTAATCTCTTTTGTATGGTTATTGCCTGCATATACGGAATAACAGATGAAATTCACCAATCTTTTGTACCTTACCGGTCAGCGACAATTATTGACGGAGTTAAAGATATAACGGGAGTTTGCGCTGCTTACTATTTCATTTATCAGGCTTATTTTAAAAAACGATTTACTAAGTTTGGGAAACTATTGAAGGCTTTCTCTAAATGTGATGAAGAACGATCAAAGAACGTAATATCATAAGTCGCAATTAAATCTTCACTTAGAAATCTACCATACGCCTTGTCAATCGCAACTTTTTCTGTACTGCCAACATAGGCAATACTTCATAACACGCTCAACTGCTTCTAGTTTATAATGAGTAGAAATTATAACATATATTTGTTACTCGATTTAAGCGACACTTCATTGATTTTGGCGAAAGTCCAATTGATTTGCGCGAATCCTTGACAAAAAACTACGTCGTGTATCGTCGGTGCGAATCGAAGCAAACTTTATTAATCATAAAGGGCTAAAACAGCGTGTTATATACACGATTGTTTCAGCCCCTCTTTATTGTTCCGTCCTATTTTTAATTTTGTAGTGTATATTTTGAGAATCTTTCACAATAAAATGAAAAGCAGCTTCCCTTTAAAATACTTGTACCTAGGGAAGAAACTATTTATTTGAGAACTTCCGTCAAAACCCGTATATATTTTTATAATATCGATAAATTCTGGTTTTAAAGGTAACTTTGATCATCTCTTCTATGCTGTTTTTCCAGGCAAGATGTATTTTATTCGGTGTAAAATAGGCCATTCCATCCTTAATTTTAATCCATTTCTTAGAGTCTTCATCCTGGAAATATCCAGTGACGGAAGTTGACAAAGGGTGAAAAGGTTTATGGAACAAACCCTACCTCTGAATGGAATGTATTTGTTACACTTTTCACAAAATCAACTAACTGATCATAAAGCTCCAAATGAACCATACCCAGGATGACATGGAGTTTATTCATGAATTCATGTGTTTGTGAACGCAAAAGCCTCGGCATACGATCGAACTCCCGTAAGCTGTTTCGCCATTATCTTAATGTCAGTCTTATCCCTGAATGTTGCGACCGCCCCTACAATTTCTTTTTTGACAAAAATTGGAACAATATTAGCCACGATAATTAAACCTTTAAGCGAATATTCTTGATCAATTACTTTCTGTCCTTTTCTATTACAGCCTGTAAGTGAAAGGTAGGAATAAAATCTTCAATTTTTCTACCTATATATTCTTCATCTATACCCATCTTTTTAAATAACCTGGTAGCCTCTTGGTTAACCAGAGTAATATTTCCATTTTTATCAACTGCAAGCACACCTTCTCTGGCATACTCCAGCATAGCACTTCGCTGCTCGAGTAATTTTGCAATTTCATCCGGCTCCATCCCAAACATAATTGTTTTTACCTTTTTAGCTAATAACACGGCTCCTATCAAGCCGATCATAATCCCTAGAAACATACTAATGAATATGATCCTATCACTCTGTTTGACTTGGTTTTTCACATCGTCTAGTAAAATTCCAACCACAACTGCACCAACTTGTTTTCCATTATCAGTAAACACCGGTGTAAAATATCGAAAGGACATCCCCAGAGTCCCTTTTGCGGTCGATTTATATTCCTCTCCAGAAAAAACAGCATTCTCATCTCCCCCTACAAACCTTTTTCCAATCTTGTTAGGATTAGGATGAGATTTCCTTATTCCATTCATATCCAACACAACAATAAAAAGAACATCCGTTGCTTTTCTGATTTTTTCTGTATATGTCTGGATGGTAGCTTCATCACTTTTTCCGCTTAATCCATCTATTACAATAGGTGAAAGAGCCACTGTCCTAGAGATATTTCTTGCTTTCTCTTCGATCCGAGTTAACGTGGTTTCTTCTATGTATTGTTTCGTTAAATAATTGGTTACTAGTAAGCAAAAAATGATTACTCCTGAAACGAGTAAAGTAATCGTTGTTTGTAAACGAAGTTTGAATATATGTTTTTTCATTGTGGACATCCCCACTTCTACTAAACCTTTTCACCTAAATATGATTTACTTTTATTGTAAGAGCAAAATAATAAATACAAATTCAAAAGTGTTTCAATTTTGTGAAGGAAAATAAACAAAATACAGCTTTCCGATGTTCTTCTTCCAATGGCGTTCGTTCTTAGAGAACTGCTTTTCCCAAATGGTATCCATGTAATTTAAGTAGATATTCGCTAAAAGCGGAGAGATCACCCCGCCTTGCGGCGTACCTAGTTCAGTGTCACGGAACTGGCCATCTTCCATAACCACTGCTTTTAACCACTTTCGGATGAGTTTTAGCACTCTTCTAATGTCGGGTCGATAGACTTTGTCATATAACGCATGAAATCGGCGATTTTTGCTTTCCTTGGCGCAAAGGTATAGTGTTTTCCAAAGTTCTCGAGCTTTTACATCGGTGTAGTTAGCCAGTTTTCCGGCATTCGGGTTGGACTTACACCAACAAGCAACCTGCAGCTAGCTGGGCGCGCTCCACAAAAAAGCGGCCGATGAATCGGCCGCTTATTTCTTTGCTGTTACTTTCGTTATCAAGGTGTCTGAATTTGAGATTTCTACCCCCTTGTAGTAGTACTTCACAATCTCTTTGTAGTTTTTCCCTTCAGATGCCATTCCGTTTGCCCCGTATTGGCTCATTCCAACACCATGGCCGAAGCCTTTCGTTGTAATGATAATGTTGTTTCCTTTTACAACCCAAGAAAAATCAGAGGATCTTAAGTCCAGTTTGTCTCGAATTTCTCTTCCGGTTAACACTTTACCGTTGATTTCTACTTTCCCTACACGTTTTCCGGCTGTTCTTTCAATGATTTTTCCTACATTTTTCCGGTCAACCAATTTAACGCCTAGTCTTGCTTCAAACTCACCAACAGACATGATTTTTTGAGAGATGAATTTTGGTGAATTTTTATCCCACGGGCTTGCAACACTTCTTAGGTAAGGATATGAGTTTGACCAGTAATCTTCGGAATTCTCTGTGTATCCGTTGCTTGTCGAGAAAAATGTAGGAGTAATTGGATTTCCTTCATACGTTAAGATTTGGCCGCTTGTTTCCTTAACTGCCTCAGTTATTTTGTTTATTTTCCATTTGTAGTCTACTCCCCAAAGTTTTTTTAATTCTTCATTATTTTTATATACTTGGTGGATTTCAGTATCTGTTACATCTGCTTTTCCTTCGGGCAGGCCAATTTTTTCTTTGTTTAACAATTGTCTGACGATATATGTTCTGGCAGCCAATGCTTGAGCTTTCAGAGCTTCCAATTGAAAATCAGCCGGCATCTCAGCAGCTACTACACCAATTAAATATTGATCAAGCGGAAGTGTTTCAATTTTCTTTTTTGCCGTGCGATAGACAGCCACTTCCATGGCAGCATCTGCGGTATTTTCAGCTTGTACATGTACAGGTTTGGGTTTTGAAACTTCTCCCAGCTGCCTGCTTGTCTTAGCATCCGAAAAAGGGAGTACAAGCAGAGCTGGAAGCATGAGTGTTACAACAACTAGGATTGCTGTTAGTGTAATGAAAGGTTTGATTTTTATCATGTCAAAAGCCTCCATATGGAAAGTAGACGCGTGTTGATGGCTTTCTTAGCCCCGTCTCATTTCATTCATATGGGCGCGGACAAGCATTTATGACAGTAAATTTAGATAACCTCTGGACTCTTTATCCCTTCCACCTCACCAAGGACCAGTCCCTCAACGCTTTAACGCTTTACTATGTTAAGAGGGCCTGGCCCCCTAAAAAAAGAAAGCAACGTTGTCAGATATCTGACAACGTTGCTCTTCGGGTTTTTGTAGTTATTAATGGTTATGCATTCATGTCTGTGACAATTTTTTGTTCGAATATTTTTGTTTCATCCGCTTCATTTACACGTTCAATGTCTGCGCCAAGGGCTGCAAGCTTTTCGTGGAATGCCACATAACCGCGGTCCAGATGCTTCAGTTCTGTTACGCGTGTTACGCCTTCAGCAACAAGGCCGGCCAAAATCAGCGCCGCTGCTGCCCGAAGGTCTGTAGCCGCCACTTCAGCACCTTGTAAATTAGTCGGACCATTAATGATGACGGAACGGCCTTCAATTTTAATATCTGCATTCATCCGTCTGAATTCTTCAACATGCATAAAACGATTTTCAAATACTGTTTCCGTAATCACGCTTGTGCCCTTTGCAGTCAATAAAAGGGACATCATTTGTGATTGCATGTCAGTTGGGAATCCTGGGTGAGGCATTGTTTTAATATCAACGGCTTTAAGTTCGTCAGGACCGATTACGCGAATGCCGTCAGCTTCTTCTTCAATGATAACACCCATTTCTTCCAGTTTTGCAATTAATGAAGTTAAATGCTCTGGAACTGCTCCGCGCACAAGAACATTACCGCCTGTAATTGCAGCAGCCACCATAAATGTGCCAGCTTCAATTCGGTCAGGGATAATTGTATGTTCTGCTCCGTACAGGGCATCCACACCTTCAATTTTAATCGTGCCTGTACCGGCACCTTTCACTTTTGCACCCATTTTATTAAGGAAGTTCGCTAAATCGACAATTTCCGGTTCTTTTGCCACGTTTTCAATGATGGTTGTTCCTTTTGCAAGAGTTGCAGCCATCATAATATTTTCCGTAGCTCCTACACTAGGAAAATCAAGGTATATTTTAGCTCCATGCAAGCCTTCTTTTGCTTCTGCTTCAATGAAGCCATTTCCAACTTTGACGGTTGCACCCATTGCTTCAAAGCCTTTCAGGTGCTGGTCGATCGGACGGGAACCGATTGCACAGCCTCCAGGCAATGCAACTCGTGCACGACCATTGCGTGCTAAAAGTGATCCCATCACAAGTACTGAAGCGCGCATTTTTCGAACGTACTCAAAAGGGGCTTCTATTTTTAACTCTCTTGATGCATTTACAACCACTTCATTATTCTTAAACTCCACTTCGGCGTTTAAATAACGTAATACTTCATTGATGGTATATACATCGGAGAGAGTTGGTACATCTCGAATTACGCTTTTTCCATTACTTGCTAATAATGTTGCGGCGATCACAGGCAAAACGGCATTTTTAGCCCCTTCTACTTTTACGGTGCCGCTTAGCCTTCTCCCTCCGCGGACAATGATCTTTTCCAAATGTATTCCCCTCCGCGTCCAATTTCTCTATATTAATATTCAATCGTGATGATAGGTGTGCCAACTACAACAGTAGTCTTGCCACCCAATCCTTCATTACGTACTGCAATCTGCAAATTCAAACGGTCTTGATTCTTTTTAATAGAAGTCGTGAATAATGGCGAATATGCTGATAGGGATATAAACCTATCTTCTTTTAAAGCTTCGATTTCTTTACCATTAAAAGCATGTAATAAATTTTTGACATTATTAGGCAAAGCCTTTTCAATATTATCATTGAATTCGCCTTTGATACAAGAGAAAATTGTAGCATTTCCACGAAAAATGTCAGTTAACCGTTCCGGGAATTGGTTTTTCAAGAAGGCTTCTGCATCTATTCCCCATCTTGGCCCCTTCACTTCATAGATCACATAAGCAGGTGCTTGAAGATTCTCAGGACTAGATACAATCCGGATTTTTTCCTGGAACATTGAAGATGGAGAAATCGCTGTGAACTCTTTATGTTTTGCATCAGAAGATGTGGACCATTCCCAATCGGAAAACTGCTCCATTAGCTTCTCCGCTGTTTCTTCTTGTAAAGACACATCCATTTTTTCTCTTGCATATAAAGACCATTCATTAATCATAATATTTTTTGCTTGCAAAATTTTCGCCATGGCCGACAGATCTTGCAATCCATTTGCCACAGTCGTTTTATTCCCAGCTTGCAAGAGGATAAAACCTATAATGCCAAAGAATGATAAAAAAATTGTAATTTTCTTGTGCATAGTAATACTCCTCCCCTTAGTTTCATTGTTACCAAGGAAACGAGGAGCATACTTGGGAATTATCGTCACTTTTTGACAAATGCAAAGATCTTTTTTGGAAAATTCACTATTTTTTTAATTAATCGCCATTCGCTGTCAGATATACAGCAACAAAGTGAATTTTACTTAAAAAGAGATCATTTGAGAACATGTACGAAGACCTAAATTTTTTCCAAATTAGCTTTATTGGAAAATCAAAGGAAGCTGTTGGGACCATAATAAATAATCAAGAAAAAAGTTACTGACTGTTGAGCCTAACGCAATTGATAACATTATGTACAACACTCTTGCTTGAAAAACATGATTCGCTCGAAGAAGTTTTTCAAATTGGAGCGATTGAAGTGCCCACCAGGCGATAGCAATAAAAATAAGGTGTGAAAGAATACTGACTAAAGCCTGATGTCCAAATCCTGAAATCATGCCCCTGACCTCCTTTTTACCTGACACCATTTTCATTTTAGCACTGCCTTCATTGTCAGCAAAGCAGCTTGCTTTAAAATTTTGTAAAGGGCCTGGCCCTTTTGATGCGTTGACGCATTAAAGTGTTATTGCAGTCTGACCCCCCATAAAATAAGGGGAGGGAATTTCCCTCCCGGCCCTTTTATCTATTACTTCTATATTATATTATAACCCCTTTGTACTTTTGGCTTTGAAAGGTTCCCCCAAACCTTTTAAAGCCTAAACTTTCTTTGTCATGTACCTTATTGAAATAGATCCTTGAAATCAAAGTTTGTGTGCAAGAAATCGAGCGCCAAATTTGGCATGATTCCGAATAAAATCGTTGCAGCTGCACAAACGGCAATCACAACGCCAATTCCTGCCGGCACTATTACTTTTTCCCCATTTTCTGCCGGACGGAAAAACATTTGTGTCATAATGCCAAAGTAATAATAATAAGAAACAATTGTTGTGGCAATCATAACAGATGCCAGAACGTAATGGGCCGGAGTAGTGATCAGTGCCCCCATAAAAATATTCAGCTTACCGATAAAACCGGCTGTCCCCGGAATTCCGGCTAATGAAAGGATGAAGATCGCCATGGCCACAGCTAAAACCGGTGAACGGCGGTATAATCCGGAAAAATGGCCTATATCTTCCGAATCTGCTTTTTCTGTCAACAATTGAATAACAGCAAATGCGCCCATATTCATAAAGAGATAAGCCAGTAAATAAAACCACATTGTCTCAAAGAGTGTCGAAACGGTCGTTACAGCAACTAAAATATAACCCGCATGAGCGATGCTTGAGTATGCGAATAACCGCTTTACATTCCGCTGCCTTAAGGCGATTACGTTACCGATAATCATTGTGGCGCCGGCAAGAAAAGCCATATAATCTTGAAGCTTGATCAGGAGCGGATCAGACGCCGGTCCATCTGCAGGAATGCTTAAGAAAATCATAACCAGAACCCGTACCAAAAGGACAAACCCGGCTGTTTTTGATACAACGCCAAGGAACGCCGTCACAGGCGTTGGAGCCCCCTCGTATACATCAGGAGCCCACATATGAAACGGTGCTGATGCCAGCTTAAACGATAAACCGATAAAAATCATAAAGAATGCTAATCCTAATAAGTAAATATGCTGTCCATCCAGGTTTCCTGTTAAATGGTTGCTCATAGCCTTTAAGTTTGTAGTTCCCGTCAAACCGTAAACATAACTCATTCCAAATAACGTAATAGCCGTTGAAATTCCGCCATTGATTACATATTTCATAGCTGATTCATTCGAACGCAAATGTTTTTTTCTCATTCCGGCTAAAATATAGGAAGAAACGGATAACAGCTCAAGCCCTGTAAAAAGGGTAATCAAATCACCGCTTGACGCCATCATCATTGCGCCCAGCAAAGCCGCTAAAAATAAATAATAAAATTCTCCTTTATACTCTATTCCTTCCTTTGGTTCATAGTTTACCGCCAGGAACAAGACTAAGCTGGCGCCAATTAACAGCAATAGTTTAAAAGCTTTTGAAAAAGAATCAAGACGAAATGTGTCATATAGAATCGAAGCAGTACTATGGTCTATGAGCAAAACTAGTGAGACGGCCGCACCGACTACACCCGCTATTCCGATCCATCCTAACACTTTCCGGTCCGCTTGTTTCGGCATAAATAAATCGAGCAGAGAGATAAGTGTAATCACACAAAGGATGATGAACTCAGGTGTCATTATTTCCCATTCAAACGATAAAAATGTTTTCAAATCCATCCTTCATCACCCTCCTATCCCAAGCAGAATTGTCTCTAATGTTGTTTTCAGCGGTGCTGCCAAAACGGCCGGATAGACACCAATCAGGACAATTAATCCCATTAAAGCTAGGGCAGGTACAATCTCTACAGCACGAAGGTCCATCACGCCCGCAAAATCCCGCTGTGCTCTTCCATATGTGATGCCAAGCACGGCCCGGAGCAAGTAGACAGCTGTCATGATAATTCCGATCGCACCAACAGCAGCCAATAACGGCCGTTCCTCAAACAACCCAAGGAATGCCATAAACTCACTAACAAATCCAGACATGCCCGGAAGCCCGAGTGAAGCCATAGCTCCTGCAAGCAAAAATCCTGCAGCGAGCGGCATCGCTTTGGCCATACCGCCAAGATTCGAAATAAATGAGGTTTCCACACGCTCATAAAACGCTCCAACAAGGAAGAAAAGCAAAGCTGAAATTAAACCGTGAGAAACAACCTGGAAAATGGCCCCTTGTATTCCTGCTTCATTTAATGCTCCCAACCCGATTAAAACGATTCCCATGTGGGAAATAGAAGAATAGGCAAGCACCATTTTAAAATCTTTCTGTACAAACGCCAGAAAAGCTCCATAAAGCAAGTTCACGACTCCCAGTACAGCAATCAGACCTGCCAGCTTTGAAAACTGTTTCGGAAAAATTCCCATCCCGAAACGAATCAAACCGAAAGCCCCAATTTTCAATAAGATTCCGGAGTGCAGCATAACAACGGGCGGCGGAGCCTCAACGTGTACACGGAGCATCCATCTGTGAAGCGGAAAAATCGGAAGCTTCACACCAAATGCAATCAACAATGCAGCCAAGAGGCCGAAACGGGCTGATTCTGAAATAGGCAGAAGCGTTTCTCTTCCGTCCGCACTTAGAAGCTTTGTTAACTGCGCGATGTTTGATGTTCCTGTCCGCGAGAATAACACCATGATGACGATCAAGAGAACAGCAGAGCCTAAACCGTTATAAATTAAGAAACTGTATGCCGCCTTTTCTTTTTCAAAATATCCCCATTTTCCAACTAAAAAGAATGTCGAAATTAACGTAATTTCAAAAAAGATAAAGAACAAGATCAGGTTTCCCGAAACAAAAACGCCTAGCATTCCGATCTCGAGCAGCAGAAACAACATAAAATACCCTTTCCATTCTTTTTTCATATGAATGGAGGCGATCGCTGCAAGAGTCGATAAAACAGCAGTTAAAACGATCATGACTAAAGAAAAGCCATCTAGTCCAAGTTCGTAATCAATCGTAAATAGATTAGGATCTTGAAAATTTCCAAACTTGATCCATCGGATATGTTCGGCATAATCGGATAAATCCGTACCGGCTCTGTATTGAAAATAAATAATCAGCGATAAGATTAACGCCGGCAATGTCGCTAAAAATCCGATCAACTTAATCACCGATTCCTGTGTCTTTGGTACGAACACCAGAATCAAAATTCCTAGTAAAGGGGAGAAAACTAAAAATGAAAGAATGTATGCAGAATTCATTATAAGTACCCCCCTGTCAGCGCAAAGATTACCATCAAGACTGCAAGTCCGACAAACGCAACCATACCATATGTTTGAATTTGGCCGTCTTGCCGCTTTGCTCCTGTTTCTCCAAGGCTATGAACGGCTCCGACAATTCCTTTCACGATTCCTTCAACTAAGAAGGTTTCAATCATCTGGAGAAAATAGCTTATTCCTTTTGCAATCTTCACAAATGACAATTGATAAAATTCATCAATATAATATTTGTTAAAGAGAATGTTGTAGGTCATCGATGAACTGCCTGCAAGCCAATCCCGTGATAATGTCTTTTTGCCGTAAATCAACCAGGCAAGAAAAATTCCTAGCAGGGAAACAACAGTTGCAACAATCATGATCCATGCCGGACCTTCAATATGCCCGTGGCCGAGAGCTTCGTTTCCATCAGTAAGCCAATCACCTAAAAACGTTCCAAACCACGGTGTATTTACATAACCCGCAACAACCGCAAGAATGCCGAGAAGAACCATCGGCAAAGTCATAACACTTGGCGACTCATGAACCGTGCTTATATCAGACCGCGGTTCGCCGCTGAACACCATAAAGAACAGCCTGAACATATAAAAGGCGGTAAAGAAAGCAGCTATGACTGCTAACCAGAACAGAACTGTGTTTCCGTGTGCCCAGGCAGCAATTAAAATTTCATCTTTACTGAAAAAACCTGAAAACAGCGGAACGCCGCTGATCGCCAATGTTCCAACTAAGAATAACAATCCAGTAAGACGCATCTTTTTCCATAAACCGCCCATTTTTTCAATGTCCTGCGTGTGAACAGCATGAATCACACTTCCTGCTGCCAAAAACAACAATGCTTTGAAAAATGCATGCGTCATTAAGTGGAAGACTCCTGCTACATAGCCGGCTGAGCCTAGTGCAAGCATCATATATCCGAGCTGGCTGACTGTGGAATATGCGAGAACTCGTTTAATATCTGTTTGAACAAGCCCAATACTCGCAGCGAAAATGGCGGTAAATGCGCCAACTGCTGCAACCATCATTAAAGCCGTTCTACTTGCGGCAAAGAGCGGAAACAGCGCCGCAACAAGATAAACCCCGGCTGCAACCATTGTCGCTGCGTGGATGAGCGCTGATACCGGAGTAGGGCCTTCCATCGCATCCGGAAGCCATGTATGCAAAGGAAACTGACCTGATTTCCCGACTGCTCCTACAAATATCAAAATCGCTGTCAAGGTAATCATTCCGGATGAAATCGTACCTTCTTCAACTGCACGAAAAATTTCATCATATTTAAAGCTGCCAACTTGCCAGAATAGAAGAATCATTCCGATTAAGAGACCTACATCTCCAATGCGTGTCATAATAAACGCTTTTTTTGCTGCTGCTTTTGCTTCTTCTTTGTAAAAATAAAACCCGATTAATAAGAAGGAACCAACTCCGACCAATTCCCAGAATATATAGGTTTGCAGAAGGTTTGGCGATAAAACAAGACCGAGCATTGCAAAGGTAAACAATCCTAAATAAGCATAAAAAACGGAAAGCCGCTCATCGCCATGCATATAACCCTTTGAGTAAGTATGTACAAGAAAACTGACGAGCGAAACAATAAACAGCATTAACGCATTTAACTGATTCACTTCAAAACCCGCTGTCAATTGGATATCTCCTATTGAAAGCCATACAGCTTCCGTCTTAAATGTTGGTTCGTAAAACCGTTCAAACAGCACCAACAGTGAATAGACGAACGAAGCAAGCGAAAGCAGAATCCCGATGTAAGCACTTGCTTCTTTTAGCTGTCTGCCAAATAGAAGAAGGATGACGAACGATAAAAGCGGGAAAAGCGGTATAATCCATGCATTTTCCATCTCTATCACAATCCCCTTTTTTAGAACGCGCGAGAGCAAGTCTTTAGACATTTCATCAAGCGCGTTTGATTTAGGCCCGCTAGTTCATGCGGGTCTAACAGACTTTCTTTTTTAAAAATAAGTCTTTTAATCTTTCATAAGGCTAATTTTTCATTTTGTCCATCTCGTCAATCATCACCGTTTTGCGGTTGCGGTATAGAGCAAACAAAATCGCTAATCCAACTGCGGCTTCTGCTGCGGCAACGGCCATCGCAAAAAGTGCAAATACTTGGCCGTTAATAGAAGGTGTGACACCATACTTACTGAATGCAACTAAATTGATGTTGGCCGAATTGAGCATAAGTTCAATCGATATGAGCACGATGACGGTATTGCGCTTTGTCAATGCCCCGTATAGACCAATACAGAACAAAATTAAAGCGAGAGCCAGGTAGGCTGAAACGGGAACCGAATTCATTCCTTATCTGCCCCCTTTTCATCATCTTTCCTTGCTAACACGATCGCTCCGACAAGTGCAACCAATAATAAAACGGAAGTCAATTCAAACGGAATCGCATATTTTGAGTAAAGCGTGATCCCAATTTGTTCTGTATTATGTTCGTGAAGAGTCGTGGCCGTCTGTGGAATGTCAAGGTTATAGATTCCGATATAAACAGCAAATGCAAAACCAATTACACCGATCAATAACAGCAGTTTGCGCCATCGGCCTGACTTAGCTTCACTTTCATCATCATGGCGAGTTAACATGATTCCGAACAGCATAATAATCGTAATGGCACCGGAATAAATCAAAATCTGGACCGCAGCAACAAATTCAGCTGAGAGCATCACGTAAATCCCGGCAATACTGACAAATGTAAA
Organism: Bacillus methanolicus MGA3; assembly: GCF_000724485.1. Lineage (GTDB taxonomy): Bacteria > Bacillota > Bacilli > Bacillales > Cytobacillaceae > Bacillus_Z > Bacillus_Z methanolicus_A. The sequence goes on from NZ_CP007739.1 coordinate 3,181,827, forward strand.
GACAAGCGCCACTACCATATGGACGACTTTCGAAAGGTTTAGTAAAAGCATGCCGCCAATAATTGCAACTAGCGCCAAGGATATGAATGCTAGAAATTCACCCGAAAACGTCATGCTTTATTCTCCTTCCGTACGTTCTCGTCATTTGCATCAAGCCACTCAAGATTTTTAAAAAGCTCATCGCGGCTGTATTCTGCCAGTTCAAAATTGTTAGTCATTACGATCGCTTCTGTCGGACAAACTTCTGTGCATAAATCACAGAGGATGCAAATTTCGAAATTGATATCATACGTATCAATGATTTTTCCTTTTTTCGCAGGATCCGGATGTTTTTTTCCGGTCAGCTGTATGCAATCAGTCGGACAGATATTGGCACATTGATTACATACAATGCATTTTTCCGGATAAAATTTTTGAATCCCGCGAAACCGGTCCGGAAGAGGCAGCGGCTCGTGCGGATACTCATATGTGACTTTTTGCCGGGCTAAATTTTTCAGGGTATATTTTAAGCCTTTCGCTAATCCAAGCATGTTTTTCACCCCTTATATCAATAAAGTAAGAGTTCCCTTTTTAAAATAATCCGATTAATTCTTTTATTAAGGCTGTCAGGAAAATGTTTGCCAGTGCAACCGGCAAAAGAACTTTCCAGCCAAACTCCATCAACTGGTCTGCGCGAATACGCGGAAACGCAACGCGGAACCAAATTAAGACAAAGACTACCAGGCTGAATTTAATGGCGAACCAGACGGCTCCCGGAATAAAATCAAGAAACGGAAGCGGCAGCCATCCGCCAAGGAATAGAACAGTCGTAAGCGATGCCATCGCAAATAAATACACATATTCGGCAAGCATAAAAAACGCCCAGCGGAAACCGGAATATTCAACATGGAACCCCGCAACAAGCTCAGATTCAGCCTCTGGAAGGTCAAATGGCACCCTGTTCAGTTCAGCTACTGACGCAATGAAAAATACTATAAACCCTATTGGCTGCAATATAATAAACCAGCCGTCTTTCTGTGCGTGAACAATCTCATTTAAGTTTAAACTTCCACTTAAGAGAATGACACCAAGCACAGACATGACGAGCGGAATTTCATATGAAATCATTTGGGCTGCCGCACGCATTGCTCCTAGAAGCGCATATTTGTTATTAGATGCCCATCCTCCGGTAACAATGCCGATTGTGCTCAACCCGGATATCGCAATATAATAAAGGAGCCCAACGCCAATATCGGCAAACTGCAATTTATCTGTAAACGGAATCGTCGCTAGCACCATAAACGCCGGCGCAAATGCAAGTACAGGCGCGAGAATAAACAATGGTTTATCGGCCAATTTTGGAATCGTATCTTCTTTTAACAAAAGCTTTAATACGTCCGCAACTGACTGCAAAAGCCCCCATCGGCCGCCCACTTGGTTTGGGCCGTGGCGCAGCTGCATAAAACCCATTACTTTTCGTTCTGCAAGGATCGCGTATGTCACAAACCCAAGTACAACTAACAAGAGACCTGCAGCAAGCAAGAAAAAGATCCCAAAGTTCTGCAGCCCAGGGCTTGAATTTAACAAATCTTCAACCATTAACCGTCCACCTCCCCGAGGACAATATCAATCGCTCCCAGTATTGCAATTAAGTTGGCGATGTTTTCGCCTACTAATAATTTTGGGAGAATTTGAAGATTATAAAATGACGGTCTTCGAAACTTTAAGCGGTAAGGCTCTTTCTTACCGTCACTGGCAATATAGCAGCCGATTTCCCCGCGCGGAGACTCAATCCGGACATAGGCTTCCCCCTTTGGAGCTTTGATGATTTTTGGCACTTTCGCCATAATTTCTTCTTCTGGTGGGAATTGTTCAACAGCTTGCTCGAGAATTTTAAGAGATTCTTCGATTTCGGCCATCCGGACGTGATACCTGGCCCATGCATCTCCCCCTGTTTGGACCGGAACATCAAAATCAAAACGGTCATAAATCGAATATGGCTCATCTTTGCGAAGATCCCATTTTACGCCGGTACAGCGAAGGTTTGCACCACTCAAAGAATAGTTTAATGCGTCTTCCTTCGTGTACTTTCCGACTCCTTTTACGCGGTTCATAAAAATTTCGTTTCCAGTTACAAGTTCATGATAGCCTTGCAGCTGTTCTCTCATATAAGGAACAAAGTCTTTTACTTTTTTAATCCATCCTTCAGGTGCATCCCATTTTACTCCTCCAACACGCATATAGTTGAAGGTTAAACGCGCACCGGAAAGTTCATTAAGCAAGTTGATGATCATTTCTCTTTCACGAAAAGCATAAAGAAATGGGCTGACTGCACCGATATCTAAAAGGTATGTTCCCCACCAAACAAGGTGGCTCGCAATCCTTCCAAGTTCCATGGCAATAACCCGCAAATACTCAGCACGCTCAGGAATTTCAATGCCCATCATTGTTTCCACTGCATGGCAAATGACATAGTTATTCGTCATCGCAGATAAATAGTCCATTCGGTCCGTATAAGGAATAATTTGTGTGTATTGAAGATTTTCAGCCAATTTTTCCGTTCCCCGGTGAAGATAGCCGATAACCGGTTTTGCTTCTGTAATTATTTCCCCGTCGATTTTAACTATAAGACGGAATACACCGTGCGTACTCGGATGCTGAGGCCCGACATTAAGCAGCATCTCCTCTGTGCGTATCACTCATTACACCTCCACATCATACGGTACATAATCTTTTCTCAATGGATGGCCAATCCATTCTTCTCCAAGCATGATCCGGTGTAAATTTGGATGCCCTGTAAACTTGATCCCCAATAGATCGTAGGCTTCACACTCAGGCCAATTTGCACCCGCCCACAACGGCACGAGAGAATCTATTTCCGGCTCATCCCGGTCAATTTTTACTTTTAATGCTACGGATTGACGATTCTTGTATGAGTATAAATGCACATAAACTTCCATGTGTGTTTGAAAATCTGTGCCATGCAATTCAGATAAGTAGTCAAATCCTAGCTGTTCATTGTATTTCAAAAATTCTGCTACTTTAAAATATGCATTGCGCTTTGCGACAATGGTTGGTACATCTTTTGACAGTGTGTTAATATAGTAGTCTTCAAGCACGTCTGTTCCGAGGTGTTCTTCGATTACTTTCACATATTTATCGAGATAAGGCTGGTTTGGCGACGGTTTTTTTTCAACCGGTTCACTTTCTGCACCGGCTTTTGCCCCTGCAGCGGCTTTTGCTTTTGCGGCTGCCGCAGCTTTTGCTTTTGCAGCTGCGATTGCCTTGGCTTTCTCGTCATCACTAGCACCGCTTGCCGCTTGTTTTGCCTTTGCAGCGGCTTTTGCTTTTGCGGCGGCTGCCGCCTTTGCTTTCGCTGCAGCTATCGCTTTTGCCTTTGCATCAGCATCATCAGAATCGCTGCTTGTGCCTGCTTGTTCTTTCGCTTTCATTTTGGCCAGTGCTGCGGCTTTTGCCTTTGCAGCCGCTGCTGCTTTTTTCTTCGCCAGGTCAAGATCATCTTCTCCTGCGGCAACAGTTGGTATTTTGTCTTCCGCTTGGGATCCCGCTTCAGCAGCTTTCATCGCTTTCTTTTTTTCTAACGCTGCCTCTCTCGCTTTAGCAGCAGCTTCTTTCTTTAACTGCTCAAGATCCTTTTCACCACTCATCGGTTAGATCACCTTCTTCCCGGTCTTCGCCTCATAACGGATTTTTTCTTTTAATTTATTAATCCCATATATTAATGCAGCTGGATTTGGCGGGCAGCCTGGAATATAAACATCAACTGGGACAATTTGGTCAACGCCTTTTACAACCGAATACGATTTCACATATGGACCGCCTGCCGTCGCACAAGAACCCATCGCAATGACCCATTTGGGTTCAGGCATTTGATCATACAAACGGCGTACAATCGGAGCCATTTTCTTCGTTACTGTACCGGATACAATCATTACATCCGACTGGCGTGGCGACGTACGGAAAAAAGAACCGAACCGATCTAAATCGTAATGAGAAGAACCTACTCCCATCATCTCAATCGCACAGCACGCAAGACCAAACGTCATCGGCCATAAAGAATTGCTCCTTGCCCAAGCTTTTATCTGCTCCAACGTCGTTAAAAATACATTTCGTTTTAGCTCTTTCATTTCCTCTGCTGAAATATTGTCTAAGTTTAAATCCATTTCAACACCCTCTTTTTCCATGCATAGACAAGTCCAATGACAAGCATAAAAACAAATATAAACATTTCTATTAATGCGAAGATTCCAAGTTTTTCATAGGCAACAGCCCATGGGTACAAAAACACAGTCTCCACATCAAAAATGACAAACATAAGAGCAAAAATATAATATCGGACATTGAACTGAACTCGTGAATCGTGAAATGGTTCATTACCGCTCTCATAGGTAGCATACTTTGCATCATAAGGCTTATATGGACGCAAAAGCCTCCCTAAAGAAAGCGCTACCACAGGCAACAACACCCCAAGACACAAGAACACAATAACAAAGAGATAGTTATTCTGGTACACATTCAGAAAGTCCATGCCCATCCCCCTAAAAAATCTTAAAATATTCTTAACATTTAAAAATGTAACCGATATCATTATAGCATTTTTACCAAAATGTGTCGACAAGCCCCCGGCTATATATTGGTATTACTCTCGATCGCCAAAATCTCTAACATAGTTGTCTCTCCTTAATAGTTTATTAACCAAAATTTATTTCTTTCTTAATTTTATTTTTAGTTAGGTGGATTTGAATTTTTGTTCAACATGGGTACACTTGAAAGTTGGAGTATTAGTTTAGTATGACTATATTCAGGAATCAGATCTGCCAATAATGAATATGTTAAGATTTGAGAAGCATCATTGAGGGTGTCTTGTTGTGGACAAGTGTTTTTGCGCGGTGGGGAACCTGACACTTTTTCAATACAACAAAAAACACCCCCCGGCTTTGTTGCAAAACCGAAAGGTGTTTGAAAGCAGTTATAGTTTTTTCTCCGCAACAGAAATACGGTTAATAGCACGTTTGAGAGCAAGCTCAGCACGTTTGAAATCAATATTATCCTGATTTTGTGCCCGTAAACGTTCTTCGGCGCGTTCTTTTGCACGTTTCGCACGCTCTACATCAATTTGTTCTGATGTTTCAGCTGCTTGCGCCAAAATCGTCACTTGATCAGGACGTACTTCCAAGAATCCGCCGCTTACTGCCACGTATTCCGTTTTTCCGCCTTTTTTTAGACGGACAGCACCAATTTGCAACGGTGCAACCATTGGAATGTGCCCAGGTAAAATTCCGAGCTCACCACTTTGAGCTTTTGTGCTTACCATTTCCACATCTGATTCATACACCGGGCCATCGGGAGTAACAACACTGACTTTAATCGTCTTCATTTTTTACCCTCCTGGTCCGAAATTAGACCTGTACACCCATGCGTTTCGCGTTCTCAATAACTTCTTCGATTCGACCTACGAGACGGAATGCATCTTCAGGAATGTGGTCGTATTTACCTTCAAGAATTTCTTTGAAACCTCTGACAGTTTCTTTAACAGGTACGTATGAACCCGGCTGACCAGTAAACTGTTCAGCAACGTGGAAGTTTTGAGATAAGAAGAATTGGATACGGCGCGCACGGTGTACGATAAGCTTGTCTTCGTCAGAAAGCTCATCCATACCAAGGATCGCGATAATATCTTGCAATTCTCTATAACGCTGTAATGTTTGCTGTACCCGGCGTGCTACTGTGTAGTGCTCTTCTCCAACGATTTCCGGAGCCAATGCACGGGAAGTGGAAGCGAGCGGATCCACTGCAGGGTAGATACCCATCTCAGTAAGCTTACGCTCAAGGTTTGTTGTCGCATCCAAGTGAGCGAATGTTGTAGCCGGAGCCGGATCTGTATAGTCATCGGCCGGTACGTAAATCGCTTGGATTGATGTAACAGAACCTGTGCTAGTAGATGTGATGCGTTCTTGCAATTTACCCATTTCAGTAGCAAGTGTCGGCTGGTAACCAACGGCAGAAGGCATACGGCCTAACAGCGCGGAAACCTCAGAACCTGCTTGTGTGAAACGGAAGATGTTATCGATAAAGAACAATACGTCTTGTCCTTCCTCATCACGGAAATACTCAGCCATTGTAAGTCCAGTAAGTGCAACACGCATACGTGCTCCAGGCGGCTCGTTCATCTGGCCGAATACCATCGCAGTTTTCTTAATAACGCCTGAGTCAGTCATTTCATGGTAAAGGTCGTTACCTTCACGAGTACGCTCACCTACACCGGCAAATACAGAAATACCGCCGTGCTCTTGAGCGATGTTATTGATTAACTCTTGGATTAATACGGTTTTTCCTACACCGGCACCGCCGAAGAGACCAATTTTACCACCTTTAATATAAGGTGCAAGCAGGTCTACTACTTTAATTCCAGTCTCAAGAATTTCAACTTCTGTTGAAAGCTTTTCAAATGGAGGTGCATCTTTGTGAATGGAATCACGGCGTGCATTTGGATCAATTGGTCCGTCAAGGTCAATCGGTTCACCTAAAACGTTAAATACACGGCCAAGTGTCGCATCCCCTACAGGAACGGAGATTGGAGCACCAGTATCAATCACTTCCATACCGCGAGTTAATCCGTCAGTGGAAGCCATCGCAATGGTACGAACTGTATCATCACCTAAATGAAGGGCTACTTCAAGGGTTAAGTTGATGTCAACTTCAGATTCGTTGCGAGCTTTATGCTCGATGCGCAACGCATTATAGATCTCAGGAAGTTGTCCGCTTTCGAACTTCACGTCAACAACCGGACCCATAACTTGAAGAACGCGTCCTTTGTTCATCTTATTCCCTCCTATCGTTCTCTTAACACAAATACGTGCATCGAACTGGGAGGATGATGGCATCCTCACCAGTTATGCCATATGTTCCGGCATTATGCCGTTCTATTCTTATTCAAGTGCCGCAGCACCGCTGACAATTTCGGTGATTTCTTGCGTGATTGAAGCCTGACGTGCACGGTTGTAGCTAAGGGTTAATGTATTAATAAGCTCTTTAGCATTGTCCGTTGCATTCTTCATTGCTGTCATCCGTGCAGCATGCTCACTTGCCTTGCTGTCAAGGATTGCTCCATAAATTAAGCTTTCAGCATATTGAGGCAGCAATACTTCAAGAATTTCTTCAGCGGAAGGATCAAACTCGTAGGATGTAAGTTTTTTGGACGCTGTGATGTCCGTAATCGGAAGTAATTTCTTCTCTGTTACATCCTGTTGAATAGCACTTACATAATGATTGTAATACATATATAGCTCATCAAATGTTTCATCCGCAAACATGCCGACTGTCTTCGATGCGATATCTTTAATATCGGCAAAAGTAAGCTGGTCAGACACACCGACAATATCAAGAATGACATTCATGCCGCGCTTCCTGAAAAAATCGCGGGCGATTCTTCCTATCGCAATGATGGCGAATTCATCGTTCGACTTATGTCGTTCTTGAATGACTTGGAATACGTGACGCAATACGTTGCTGTTAAAAGCGCCCGCAAGGCCGCGGTCAGACGTAATAACCAAATATCCAGTCTTTTTCACGGGGCGGGATATTAACATTGGATGTTTCACATCTTTGCTTCCAAGTGCGATGGATGCGGTAACCTCTTGAATTTTTTCCATATACGGAACGAATGACCTAGCATTCATTTCGGCCCGGTTCAGTTTCGCAGCTGATACCATTTCCATCGCTTTTGTAATTTGGCTCGTCTTCTTCGTAGAATTAATCCGAGATTTAATATCGCGTAATGATGCCACAGGTTCTCACCACCCTTTCAAAGTTTGTCAGACCCTAAATTACTCGGATACTGCGAAAGTTTTCTTGAATTCGTTGATCGCAGCAGCCATATCTTCATCAGCAGGCAGTTCTTTTGTTGTAACGATATGGTCTAACAAATCTTTGCGGTTATGGTCTAACCAATTTAAGAACTCTTCTTCGAAACGACGAATATCTTGTACTGGAATATCGTCAAGGAAGCCGCGAGTCAATGCGTACAGAATCGCAACTTGCTTTTCAACTTTAAGCGGTTTGTGCAAGTCCTGCTTTAATACTTCAACAGTGCGGGCACCGCGGGCAAGTTTTGCTTGCGTTGCTTTATCAAGGTCAGAACCGAACTGAGCGAATGCTTCTAGCTCACGGTAGGAAGCAAGGTCAAGACGCAATGTACCGGCAACCTTTTTCATTGCTTTAATTTGTGCGTTTCCACCTACGCGGGATACGGAAAGACCTGCGTTGATCGCCGGACGCACACCGGAGAAGAATAGGTCTGATTGTAAGAAAATCTGTCCATCTGTGATGGAAATAACGTTTGTTGGAATGTAAGCAGAAACGTCCCCTGCTTGTGTTTCAATGAATGGAAGTGCTGTAATCGAACCTCCGCCCTTCGCATCACTTAATTTAGCAGCACGCTCTAATAAGCGAGAGTGCAAGTAGAATACGTCCCCTGGATACGCTTCGCGGCCTGGCGGACGGCGTAATAATAGAGAAAGCTCACGGTAAGCAGCAGCTTGTTTTGAAAGGTCATCATAAACAACCAATACGTGCTTGCCGTTATACATAAATTCCTCTGCCATTGTAACGCCTGCATATGGAGCAAGGTACAATAAAGGCGCAGGTTGGGAAGCAGATGCAGTTACGACAATTGTGTAATCTAATGCACCGTATTTGCGCAGTGTTTCAACTGCGGTACGCACTGTGGATTCTTTTTGTCCGATTGCTACATAGATACAAATCATGTTTTGATCTTTTTGGTTTAGGATAGTATCGATCGCAACGGATGTTTTACCTGTTTGGCGGTCCCCGATAATTAACTCACGCTGACCGCGGCCGATTGGAACTAGAGCGTCAATCGCTTTGATACCTGTTTGAAGCGGCTCATGTACAGATTTACGATCCATAACTCCCGGAGCCGGACTTTCGATTGGACGAGTTTTTGTTGTATGGATTGGACCCATTCCGTCAACTGGTTGTCCCAATGGGTTTACGACGCGGCCGATTAACTCTTCCCCTACCGGAACTTCCATGATGCGGCCCGTACGGCGAACCTCATCCCCTTCGCGGATTCCTGTAAATGGTCCTAAGATAACAATACCGACGTTATTTTCTTCAAGGTTTTGCGCCATACCCATAACGCCGTTTGAAAATTCAACAAGTTCTCCGGCCATGACATTGTCGAGGCCATGAGCACGGGCGATACCGTCACCAATTTGAATAACAGTACCTACATCACTCACTTGAATTTCCGACTGATAGTTTTCGATTTGCTTTTTTATCAGCGCACTGATTTCTTCAGCTTTGATGCTCATGAATTTCACCCCTATCTACGAATCTTAACCTTGCAATTGACGTTCCATGCGCTCAAGCTTGCCGCGCAAGCTACCGTCAAAAATTCGGTTTCCGATGCGAAGCTTAATGCCTCCGAGCAAATTGGAATCGACAATATTTTCAATTCGAAGCGATTGTTTTCCGACTTTCGATGCAAATACAGAGGATAATGCTTCGCTTTCAGCCTCTGTTAAAGGGCGAACAGAATACACTTTTGCTTCTGCTATGCCTCTTTCATCATTTGCCAGTTCGATAAAATGATCAGCCATTTCGGCTATATAATCTTCCCGATGTCGGTCGATTAATATCATCAATGTATTTAATACATAAGTATTTACAGAAGAAAATACTTCTTTTAAAATCTCTTTTTTCTTCTCATTCGGAAGTTTTGGAGATTTTAACACAGCTTTTAATTCATTGTTATGAATGATCACTTCTTTTACAACCCGCAGTTCTTGTTCCATTTGGTCAAGAAGCTGGTGTTCTTTCGCAAGCTGGAAAAGAGCCAAGGCATATCGTTTTGCTACTGTAGAGCTGCTCATCGCCCTTCTCCTGCCTCTTGAATGAATTCATTAATAAGTTTTTCTTGGTCTTCTGCGCTTAGTTCTTTTTCAATTACTTTCGAAGCGATCAATACAGATAATGATGCCACTTGCTCACGAATAGCTGCAACAGCTTTTTCTTTTTGCTGTTCAATTTCAAGTTTTGCTGCTTCTTTTATGCGTTCAGCTTCAGCACGTGCAAGACTAATGATTTCTTCACGTTGAGCTTCAGCTTGCTTTTTCGCATTTTCAATAAGTCCTTGAGCTTCTGAGCGTGCTTCTTTTAAAAGGCTGCGCTGTTCTTCCAAAAGTTTGTTTGCTTCAGCACGGCTTTTTTCTGCCGCTTCAATTTCGTTTGCAATATGCTCTTCACGCTGTTTCATGACGCCCATTAATGGACCCCATGCATATTTCTTAAGCAATGCTAACAAGATAATGAACATCAATAGCTGGAACACAATATCCCCGCCGTTAAAGCTGTGAGCCGCGCTCTCAGCTGCACCTAATACAAAACCGTTTGTTAACACCCTCGATTCACTCCCTTCAAGAGTCGTTGCTTAGGAAAACAATTGATGGTTTATATGAATATCCGAATACTTGACAGATATTATGGACATAAAGCAATGGCGAAGGTTCTCATCGAATGATCTTCGCCATTTTTGAACATTAGGTTTACGGAATAATTATCGGCCAATTACCATGAACGCGATTACTGTCGCGATGATAGGAATCGCCTCAACTAACGCTACCCCGATAAACATTGTTGTTTGAAGCATACCGCGAGCTTCTGGTTGACGAGCGATACCTTCAACTGTACGAGATACGATAAGACCGTTACCGACACCAGCACCCAGTGCCGCTAAACCAATTGCAATTGCTGCTGCTAATAGACCCATTGTAAAGTTCCTCCTTTGATTGTATAGATGAATAATTTGTTTATTAAAGTTTGTCCATTAAAAGAACAGTGTATATAATTAATGGTCAGAGCTCACTTTGTGAGACATATAAACCATTGTTAACATTGTAAAGATAAACGCCTGGATCGCACCGACAAATATTGAGAATCCTTGCCAAGCAAGCGTCGGAATAATTGCTGCGATATGCCCTCCTACTCCGGTTGCAAGACTTCCGGCAAGCAAACTGAGAAGGATTTCACCGGCGAATATGTTACCGTAAAGACGGAGACCAAGGGTTAATGTGTTTGCAAATTCTTCGATGAGTTTGATCGGGAACATAAACCAGAACGGCCTTAAAAATTCGCGTCCGTACTCCCCGACTCCTTTCATCTTTACTCCGTAGTAATGTGAAAGTCCTACTACCATTACAGCCAGCGTTAAGGTAACAACCGGGTCGGCAGTCGGTGATTTCCACCATAACTTATCGTCAATCACGACTGAAAACGGAAGTCCTAGCATGTTGGAAACGAAAATATACATAATTAATGTGATTCCAAGAACATGGAACCTTCCGCCGGTTTTCCAATCCATCGTGCTGTTAATGATATTTTTGACGAAGTCCATAACCCATTCCATAAAGTTTTGCATACCGGTAGGTTTCATGGCGAGTCTACGGGTAGAAAGAACAGCAATGATAAAAACAATTAGACTTGCAATGGTGATCATTAATACGTTTGCTAAGTTGAAGGTTAATCCCATAAACTTCCATAATGGAGCTTCATGATGCATAGTAATTCACCTCTCTTCCCCGCTAATTACGTAAATAGAATGAATGAAGAAAAAAATCTATCATAATGACAATATAAGATGTCATTAATCCAATAATTACACTGATAAGGTGAAATGTGTCTGGATACCTCATCGCAATAATTACGGCAAAGGCACCCGTTGCCATTCTGGAAAACGATCCGAGAGAGACCGTTTTTTTCCCTTCCATTACGGAATCTCCGAATTTTCGTATTTTTCTACCTATTAGCCATAGGTTAAAAAAACTCAAGCTTGTACCGAAAATCAAGCCCAAAAAAATCGATTGGTAAGATGTAAACCCCCAGCCGAGAACATATACAGCCAATAAATAAAATATGTATTTACGCTGTCTTGCAATCATTTCATTCATTTCCGGCATTGTTGTTTAATCTCCTGAAAAGAAGTGACGAACTAATCGAAGCATGCCAAATGTCCCTGCTATAAGTCCTACCATAAGCCCGATTATCAAAAAAAGCGGTTCGGTTCCAATGGTACGATCAATCCATCTTCCTAAAAAAATACCTATTAAAACGGAACCTACTAATTGTGAAAGAATGGCGGACATTAATGCCATCGCTTGAAATGGGTGGCGGTTTTTTTGACGCATATTAACGCATCCTCACATTCAGAGAATGGTAAAAGAAGGCTTCGGTACAATCTTCACATTATCATCGTACTGAAGTGGGAAATAAAACTGCGTGACTATTCTGAAATCCGCGTCATTTATACCCTTTGTAAGCATACAATAGGGGCATGTCAATGTCAATGCGTTTTTGGGGAAAACTTCACAATTACATCGGCTCATAAGGAGTATGTTCACAAATTTTTCAAACTTTTTTTACGTTTTTGATCTTGCATTTTGGGCGACAACCTTTCTCGCCGTTTTTTTGTGGAAAAGAGGCGGTGCTGTGCTAACAAAAATAGAATTGCCAACCTATCTTTAGTTTTGAGCTTGGCTTCGCTCACACCACCTTATAATGAATGTTAGGGTTAGGAGTCTAAAACTCATGCACGTTTTCAATTTGAATTTTACCGCAATTTTTTGAAGTTTGAAACTGCCAAATTCTATCTCTTACCTCTTAATTGTGGAAGAATCTCAATCATTGCTTCAATCATGTCTTCTTTCCCTTTCTTCTTGGCAAACACTTTTACAAGGTACAATCCTTCTTTTGGAAGCCGGTCACTCTTAATCTCCTTCCGTATCAGACCTTTGCCTACATTTCGGTCCCAATCCAGGAAGCCGATAAACCGGTAATCATCCGGCTGAAAAAGCGCAATTCCAAATTCTTCTGCACCACCCGGCAAATACACTTCATAACGGTAAGTGTTTTCTTTATCTCCTATGCCAAAATCAAAACCCATGACTCTTGGATAATCGGGTTCTTCCAACACATAAATATACGGAATTCTTATTTCATTTGAGTCTTCGTGAAGAATAATGTTCCCGTCATAAAGCTTTTTTGTTAATACGGCAGGATCTGCACTCATTCGAACCTCTAGTTTCTTTTTTTCCCGGGGTTTCAAGCGAAAAGAGAGAGGGAATTCCCAATGGATGCCTGCAGTCTGTTTTGGAATTAAGAAAGAGTAGTTTTTTGTACGTGAGCCGACATTTTGCACTTCGATCACTGCCTTATGCTCATGCATTTTATCTGAAAGCTGAAACTTTCCGAATTGAAGTGAACCGGGTATTACAAGTGATTCTAATTTCACAGCTTCCTCAAGCTGAATTCTTCCCGCTCCTTGTTCAAACGTTCGATATTGTGTTCCGTTTTCGTTTATGAGCGATTTTGCAGTGTTCATTAAAGCTGATTTTATTTGCGCAGGCCCCCAATCAGGATGCGCTTGTTTAATTAAGGCACAAGCGCCGGCAACATGCGGCGCCGCCATACTTGTACCCTGAAGTGACAAGTATCCGCCGGGAATGGTGCTCTCGATGGCTACACCAGGAGCGACAACATCTGGCTTAATTTCCCACGTACCTGTAACCGGACCCCGTGAACTAAACGATGCTAAAGTATCCTTTTCTTCAATTATTTTGGTTCTGATAAAAGTCTTTCCTTTTTCTATTTCTCTCTTGATCCGCTCCCCATCCTTTTTCGAAAGAGACGCTACGGGAATTTGGATATTTCCGTCCAGATTTCCAATAAAATTTCCATTTGTATTATTGTAAATAATAACGGCAGAAGCACCCGCTTTTTGCGCATTTCTTGCTTTTTCCGTAAATGTTAACTTGCCTCTTTCTATGAGGACAATTTTTCCTGCACAATTTTTCAAATCCTTTTCTTCTCCTAAATACCCAAACTTTATTTCTTTTGCCCTATCCAGCTTCCAATGATCAGAGCCGTGCATAGGCTCCAATTTGATTCTGTCCTCTTCACCATCAATGGTTAGAAAGGGAACTTTATGGGGCGGTGTCGATGCTCCTACTGAGATTGCTTTTGAGGCGGTTCCCGGCGATCCAACGGTCCAAACGTTCGGACCTGAATTTCCCGAAGAAGCAACTGCTGTAATTCCTCTTTCTACCGCTTTATTAAGGGCAAGGCTGATAGGCAAATCCGGACCGTTCACATCGTTGCCGAGCGATAAATTTAAAATATCAACTTTATCTTTTACCGCCTGTTCAATCGCAGCAATGACTTGCTCTGTTGTTCCAGCTCCTCCCGGTCCGAGGGCCCTGTAAGCAATAATGGTTGCTTCAGGTGCAACTCCCTGAATTTTTCCATTTGCTGCAATGATTCCTGCAACATGCGTCCCATGAAGCGTACTTTTCGAATTGAATGTTTTCGTTTCCATCGGATCTTTATCACCATCGACAAAGTCATGCCCGCCCCCATAACTTCTTCTTAAATCAGGGTGGTTGTAATCAATACCGGTGTCGATTACCCCGACAGTGACGCCCTTTCCAGTTAAACGTCTGTCCGCTTGATCAAAGATCCCTCTGACTTTGTCTCCGCCAATTAGTTTTATGTTTTCTAAATTTTCAACGCGATACGTTTTCACCGGTGAAACAAATGCTACTTCCTGCCCTTTTGAAAGCTCATCCAAAGAACGTGCGTCTCCTTTTATCGAAAAACCGTTGATCGTATGTTCAAAAACATAGCGAAGCTTTACATTTGGATATTTGCTGATGAATGATTTGATTTCCGGCACCGTTCTTTTTTCTTTTAATAAAATAACGGCAATTTTTTCAGTTTCCGGTGACTCTTTTGGCAGGGACGGATGATTGAGGTTTCGGGCATAAGCCTGCGTGAAAGTCATATGCAGCAATAGCGCGGTTATAAGCGGGATGATTTTTTTCAAATCAAGACCCCCTCTCTTTTTTCATAGGATTTTCATGATGGGGGGAGAGTATGCAGTCGAAAATGACTTGCATTTTATAGTTAAAAGACAAATATTGAAAGCGTATTAAATCTTGGGACACAGGTCTCTAATGGAAGCAGTTAAAAATGCTGGAAATATGACCTTCATTCACACTTCGGGACGACAGCACACTAATAAAGAAAGCAGTGAAGATCATGGAATTTTTTAGGAATAGGTACGAGCACGCGAAATACGATTTGCATTTCATTTACATCTCGGGGCGGTGATAAATTCTACCTTTATTGGTGCCTGAGAAGGGAAGGTTCATGGAGATCAGAAGATTTCTAACTGTTCTTTGTGAAGAAATTTGGAGAAATTCCCTGCATTCCTTGTTTGTGATTGTGGAATTAATGAGAAGAAAATAATCATAAATCGCTTGTTGATGAGCTGATTTCGAATGGGTTTTGCAGACAGGGCATTTCCATGTTCCGAAAATACGGATCATCGGGAGAGAATGACATTTGGGGCATTGAACACCTTTGATAATTTCCGAACTGTTAATTCCAAATGTCTGAAGGATCTCAGGAAAATGTGGGGTATGTTCTCTTAATAAAAGCTGATTTATTTTTTGGATTTCTTTGTTACTAATTATTTCCTTATTATACTTAAGTTCAAATTCTGCAATCCTTTCAAGCAGTTGGTCGACAGGAATAATTCTTTGAAAGATTTGTTGATTCCCCTCTGTTGTTTTCAAAATGGTTTTCGTTTGGCTGATTACGACAAGATATTCAATTGGCAATATGTTAATTTTTCGTTTTCCCAGCCATACTTTTAGCTGCTGTTTCTGGCGTTTCGCCTGACTAAGAGGGTTTGGAAATCCTTCTTCGTTATTTTCAATTATCCGAATTAGCTGTTTAGAATATTTGTCTAAAAACAAAGTTCCGGAATAGTTTTTCACTTCTATAATGAGGGCAAAACTTGGAGAAAGAATGAGAGCATCAATTTGAAAAGGCTGATCATGCAATAGACGCAGATCAAAAAAAATATAATATTTATTTTCATTTAAATACTTGAGATAGTAAGCGAGTTCTTCTTCGCCACGAAAACCGGCTGTTCGCTTATTTTGATCATCTTCTATTTTCGTTCTCTTATGATGATCTTTAGGAATTCTTCTTAATAATGCTTTTGTTTGTTTAATTCTGATCGGTTCTTGAAGTTCTTTTAGAATCAATATAACCACTCCTTTATAGTTATTTCGTATTTAAATTCTATGTGGGTTTCTATGATTCCTGCAAATTATTAAAATGATTTACCGGCTAAAGTTCTTTTTGGATCCAGGTTTCAAGCTCTTAAACGAAATTTATGTTTTTATCGACCGGTTTTGGAATTTTTGGACCAGTTTTTTGATTTATAAATCGACCACTTTTGGGATTTATCGACCAGTTTTTCGTTTTATCAACCACTTTCCGGGTCTTATCGACCAGTTTTTCGTTTTATCAACCACTTTCCGGATTATATCAACCACTTTCTTTTTATCGACCACTTTCCGAGTCTTATCGACCACTTTCTTTTATAGTCCACTTTCAAATTTATTAAACTTGTTATTAAATTGTTATAAAAAATTAAAGTTAATAAGCCGACCCATGATAGGCCGGCTTTCTGTTTTTAAAATTAACCTTCTTTTTCCTTATTTCGTTCCAAATAATCGGTCTCCTGCATCTCCAAGTCCAGGTACGATATAGCCGTGGTCATTTAGTTTTTCATCAAGGGCTGCGATATAAATATCTACGTCCGGATGGGCTTTCTTTACGACTTCTACTCCTTCAGGAGCTGCAATGAGGCACATGAATTTAATGTGTTTTGCGCCGCGTTTTTTCAGTGAGTTTATCGCTTCAACGGCAGTGCCGCCTGTTGCCAGCATTGGGTCGACGACGATGAAGTCTCTTTCTTCTACATCGCTCGGAAGCTTTACATAATATTCAACCGGCTTTAAAGTTTCAGGATCGCGATATAGACCGATATGACCAACTTTTGCAGCTGGAATCAGTTTTAATATGCCGTCCACCATTCCGATGCCTGCCCGCAAGATCGGAACGATTCCTAGTTTTTTGCCGGATAATACTTTTGATTTTGTTGAGCTTACTGGTGTTTCAATTTCAATTTCTTCAAGAGGCATGTCGCGGGTGATTTCAAATGCCATTAATGTTGCGACTTCATCGACAAGTTCGCGGAATTCCTTCGTACCTGTATTTTTATCCCGAATATATGTAAGTTTGTGCTGAATTAGTGGATGATCAAAAACATAAACTTTTGCCATGGCAATCTCTCCTTTTTCTGTTTCATAACACGCTGTTGATGAAAAAAATACGAACTACACACTTCGTCTAATTTTACAGAAAAAAAGTGCATAGAGCAACAAGGAGCAAAAACTGTAATCGAAACGTCAAAATCGATATTGCTTTACCGCTGTAAAGTATGAGGGCCAGTTCCTCAATGCTTGAAAGCATTGAGGAACCGGCCCCGTCGAGTGAACATATTAGAGTTCTGGATATAAAGTAAATTTGCTGGTTAAAGCTTCAACACGCTTTCTTGCTTCATCAAGCTTTGCTTCGTCTTCATGGTTCTTAAGGGTAAAGCCGATAATCGACGCAATTTCGTCCATTTCTTCAAGACCGAAACCGCGGGATGTTACAGCCGGTGTACCTATGCGGATACCGCTTGTTACAAACGGGCTTTCAGGATCAAACGGAATGGTGTTTTTGTTTACAGTTATTCCAATTTCATCAAGAACTTTTTCTGCCACTTTTCCGGTTAAGCCTAGTGAACGAACATCGACAAGAAGTAAGTGGTTGTCAGTTCCTCCGGAAACAAGGTTAAGTCCTTCTTTCTGAAGTCCTTCTGCAAGCCGCTTCGCGTTGGCAACCACATTTTTCGCATATTCTTTAAAGCTGTCCTGCAATACTTCGCCAAGTGCAACGGCTTTAGCCGCAATTACATGCATGAGCGGACCGCCTTGAATGCCAGGGAAAATTGATTTATCAATCTTCTGTGCAAACTCTTGTTTGCAAAGGATCATTCCGCCGCGCGGACCGCGCAATGTTTTGTGGGTTGTAGTTGTCACAAAATCAGCATATGGGACTGGGCTTTGATGCAGGCCTGCTGCCACTAAACCGGCAATATGGGCCATATCGACCATCAAATAAGCTCCGACTTCATCGGCAATTTCCCGGAATCGTTTAAAGTCAATTTCACGAGGATAAGCGCTCGCACCCGCAACGATCAATTTAGGCTTATGTTCTCGTGCTTTTTCAAGGACATCATCAAAATTAATCCGGTGTGTTTTTTCATCTACCCCATATTCAACAAAGTTATATTGAACTCCGCTGAAGTTGACCGGACTTCCATGCGTCAAATGGCCGCCGTGGGACAGATTCATGCCAAGCACTGTATCGCCAGGCTTTAGCACCGCATAATAAACCGCCATGTTTGCCTGAGCACCGGAGTGAGGTTGAACATTGACGTGTTCAGCACCGAAAATTTGCTTAGCACGGTCCCGTGCAAGGTTTTCCACTACATCGACATGTTCACAACCGCCATAATAACGCCGGCCCGGATAACCTTCCGCATATTTATTCGTTAATACCGAACCTTGTGCTTCCATAACCGCTTCACTGACAAAGTTTTCGGAAGCGATTAATTCGATTTTTGTCCGCTGCCGCTTTAACTCATCTTGAATTGCTTGAAATACTTGTTCATCCTGTTGCGCTAAGTGCTTCAAATCGTTATCCTCCTTTTTATTTACATTCATAAAATATGTATCCTTTAGAAAATTCTTTTTTATTTTATCACGTTAGCTTGATTAAAAGAAGAACAAAAAAGCCTTTGCTCCCTGCAAAGGCTTCCTGTCTAGGATTGGTAAATTTTGCACATAATTACTAATGGCATGTATGTGTGTCTGGATTTTGCTGATAAACTGCGCGTGCGCCGCCGATCAGCTTTGGACGGGTTTTGGCAAGTGTGACATGGGCGTGGCCAACTTGTTTCAGCGATACTCTGACAGGAACAGCAACATGTTTTAAATGCATTCCAATGAACGTATCGCCAATATCAATCCCAGCATTGGCCTTAATAAACTCCACTACCACAGGTTCTTGAAGATGTTCATATGCGTACGTTGCCATCGCTCCGCCGGCATTACGGACTGGAATAACGGAAACTTCCTCGAGGCCTTTTTCTAATGCAGTAGCCCGTTCGACTACGAGCGCCCTGTTCAAATGCTCGCAGCATTGAAAAGCAAGCTGGACGCCGGTTTGCTCTTGAAATTTTTTTATTTGCCTAAAAATCATAGCAGCAACTTCTTCTGTTCCGGACGTTCCAATTTTGTTTCCCGTTACTTCACTTGTACTGCAGCCTACGACAAAAATATCGCTTCCTGTTAATGAAGTCTGCTGTTTAAATTCCTCTAAAATCGTTTCTAATTCTTTTTCCCATTGTGAGATGGACATGAAAGCTCATCCTTTCAGGAAGCTATTTAGAAATAATTTAGGGTAATTGCTTCTCTTTTCTATTGTCCGCATGCCAGCCAAAATAATTCATAAAATAAACGCTTGTGCGGCGCTTTTAACAATTTTCATAATAACAAAATTTATATAAGTGCTTGATTGTATTTTACCAGATTACTAATACACTTGGTGATATTTTTACAAGTTTACGCTTTCGTACTTGCAGATTTTTTCTATTCGATTAGAATGTCTTCCACCCTGAAATTCTGTTGTCAGCCATGTTTTGGCAATTTCCCTGGCAAGTCCAGGTCCGATTACACGTTCTCCCATAGCGAGAATGTTGCTGTCGTTATGTTCACGCGTTGCTTTTGCGCTAAAAACATCATGGACAAGTGCACAGCGAATGCCCTTTACTTTATTTGCTGCAATACTCATTCCGATACCTGTTCCGCAAATTAAGATCCCTCTGTCAAACTCGCCATTAGCGACTTTTTCCGCAACCGGCAAAGCATAATCAGGGTAATCAACAGATGTTGTGCATTCGCAGCCAAAATCCTCGTATTCGATTCCCATTTCTTCTAGTAAATTTATAATTTCTTGACGTATATTTACTCCGCCGTGATCCGATGCAATTGCTACCTTCATGACAATTTCCTCCCATCTTTTCAAATGGCCGCATCTTGGCCAGTTTTTTTATATTATTGCATAAAATGAAAAAATTATAAAGATTTTCTTATTTCACAAAGATTCCATTCATATGTGCAGGGAATAATAAAAGCTCCCTTCCAACAGGGAAAAGAGCTTATAGCTTAAACCTTGTAATGGTGCTTTTTAGTTTTTCAGCCTGTTCTTTTAGCTCAACGGCGAGTTTTTCAACATTGGAAATAACTTCGGTTTGCTGCTGTGTAGCTGCAGCTACTTCTTGGGCGCCTGCTGAAGTTTCTTCTGCAATGGCAGCAACTTCCTGTGATTGTGTGGAAGTATGCATAATGCTAGCCATCTGCCTGTCAACTAAATTTGTGATCGTTTCAACAGATTTCGCCATTTCGTTTACAATTTTTGTCATTTCTTCAATTGCTTCGTTTGTTTTTGTGCCTTTTGACACTTCTTCATTAGCTGTTTTAACTTGTTCAGCAATTTGTTTTACAACATTTTGCACTTCGTGCTGAATATTTTTAATTAGTTCTGATATCCCTTGAACAGCCTTCGCACTTTCATCTGCAAGGATGCGGACTTCTTCAGCCACAACAGCAAAACCTTTCCCATGCTCGCCTGCTCGGGCCGCTTCGATCGACGCATTGAGTGCTAGCAAGTTTGTTTGAGCGGCAATATCGCCGACAAGCTTAATGATTTGTTCAACTTTTGCTGCATTTTCCTCGAGGCGCTTAACTGTGTTCAACGATTCTTGGTTTTCTTTTGCAAGGCGTTCAATTCCGGCAATTAATGAATGAATGACTTCTTTTGATTCTTTCAGATCTTTTACCATTTCTTTCGAGACGTTGACGGAAGCTTTCGCTTTTTCCTGGACTTCTTCGGCAATCCGAATCACATCTTCAACTGATTCAGCTGTCGCTTGAATGGAAACGGCGGAATTGTCGGCACCTTGTGAAATTTCACTTATCGTTCGTGCAATAGCTTCTGCCTGCTCAGCAGCAGCGGCAGATTCTTGTGAAATGGCAATCACTTTCTCGTTTGTATCGCGGAAGTTCTCCTCAATGCTTTGGACTATTTCTCTTAAGTTCAATAGCATATGATTAAAAGCAATGCCAAGCGAACGGATTTCATCATCCGATTTGGATAATTCCACATCTTCTTGAATGTTTCCATGAGCCGCTTTCATCGCTGATTTTTCAAGTTTTTGAAGCGGTTTCGTAATAAAACCTGCAGCGGCATATGCTAAAATTCCCGACCAAATAATACCTAAACATAAGGTGGAAATTGTAAAAACCATTTCTCCGATCCCGATGAAGTCTTTAATCATTGGATAAAGTACATAAATAAAAAATGCACTCACTGTATATGTAATAACAGCAAGAAAAGTCGTGAATAAAACTAGTTTCTTTTTAAGCCCGAACTTATAGCTTTTTTTCTCCTTCATCATTTTCCCCCTGGAACTTAGTACAATCTTTTTCAAGTTTCTCAACCATTTTCTCAATCGCACTCTTTATTTCGGAAAACGTTTTCCTGTATGCTTCAAGCGGACCGCCAAAAGGATCTGGAATATCACTGGCCTTGCCATGTGCAAACTCATTTAACGTATATGTTTTTCGGGCTGCTTCCGGAAATTGGCTGATCACAGAAGCTTTATGTCCTGATGTCATCGTTAAAATGTATGTTGCCCACTCAATTAATTCATTGGTCAATGAAGTGGATTGATGATTGTGTTCGATTTTGTTTTCATCAAGAACTTTTTTTGCGTTAGGAGATGCCTCGCTGCCATTAACGGCAAAGACACCTGCCGATTTGACTTCAACACCGGGAATCGATTTGCTTTTTAAAAATGCTTCCGCCATCGGGCTTCGGCATGTATTCCCTGTACATACAAATAAAATGCGGGTCATGGAATACCTCCTTTGTTTTCATTATAAGCCAAATTTCGGTATTTCAATAGACACTGTTTATGAAGTTTTTGAAAATTTTACATACAAGCAAAGTAAAAAACACCTCGTCTTGAAGTGTTTTCTTATTGCTTATGTATTGTATTGTTAAAAAGGCAGAAGAAGCTGTATCCCAAAAACAAGTAAAATGCTCCCACCGAGTGTTTCACTATATGTGCCAATCCACCCCTGGACTTTACGGCCAATAAATAAGCCAATCCATGTAAGTATAGTTGCCACTCCGCCAAAACAAATGAGGACAAGAATGGTCTTTGCTCCGTATATCCCTAATGTTAAACCGACAGAAAAACTGTCCAGACTTACGCTTAATGCAAAAAAAAGCAATCCAAAGCCTACTGGTGTAATAAATCTGCTCTCTTCCTTTTGAAAGCTTGCCAATATCATTTGCAGCCCTAGAACAAGAAGGAGCACACCTCCAATATAACCGGCAATGGCTCCAAATTGATTTGACAAAAATTTTCCCGCTGCGATCCCAAGCAGGGGCATCCATACGTGAAATATCCCGATTGTAATCCCAATTTTAAAAATTTGCCTCAGACGGAGTTTGAACATCCCCATACCGAGACCGACGGAAAAGGCATCCATTCCTAAGGCGAATGCCATTAACGATAAAGCTAACACTTCTCCAATCATTGGTGCCATCTATTTTCGCCCCCTTGGACCTGCTAATTCAACATATGCACGTCCAAAAGAAAATAGAAGTTTGATTGTTGGATCCAAAAGGAGGCTGATGAATGTAAAGGGCCTGGCCCCTATGATAGGACCCGGTGCCCAGCCGCTTTTAACAGGCGGTTCATAATTGCCTGTCCAACGCCTTCTTCCGGAAACATTTCGCTAAATATAATATCTACATCTGATTCATTAAATTTCCGCAATGTGTCATAAAGTGAACTTGCCACCGTGTCTAGGTTGGATCGATTTCCGCATGATAGAACAAGATGGGCATTGTACAATCCTTTGCTTTCTTCTGTCGTTAGAACGCCTGCCTTCAGCCCTTTAGCTTCGTTTTCTGTTATCAATTTTTGGATATACTCCCGGCTGCCATCCACCAAATATAAAGGAGCATTTGGAGCGTAATGCCGATATTTCATCCCAGGTGATTTCGGAGCTTGTCCGGCATCATCCAAAGCAGGATCAATTTTTACCGGGCCAATGACTTTCTCAATCTGTTCCTTTGTGATTCCGCCCGGCCGTAAGATAACCGGAACCGGTTCTGTACAGTCAAGCACCGTTGATTCGACTCCGACGCCTGTAGGTCCTCCGTCAACGATGCCGGCAATCCGCCCATGTAAATCATCAGCGACATGCTTAGCTGTTGTAGGGCTTGGTTTTCCTGAACGGTTTGCACTTGGCGCCGCAATTGGAAGCCCCGATTCCTTAATCACCGCAAGTGCGACAGGGTGATCGGGCATTCGCACTGCAACGGTTGACAATCCTGCTGTCGCTTTTTCTGAAAGAAAGCCGGCGCGTTTGTTTAATACAAGCGTCAGTGGACCCGGCCAGAATGTTTCCATTAATATTTTTGCATGATCAGGAATGTTCTCCGCAAATTGATTTAATTGTTTTATCTCAGCTATGTGGATAATTAACGGGTTATCAGACGGCCTGCCTTTTGCTTCAAAAATCTTCTGTACCGCTTCGTCACTTTCCGCATTGCCGCCAAGACCATATACAGTCTCCGTAGGAAACGCAATCACTTCATTTTGTTTTAACAAACTAGCAGCTTGTGAAATTTGTGGATAATTCCTGATATTATCCACATACTTATCCACGGACCAATATTGTGTTTTCATTTTCATCCACCTTTTATCCTTAGGGCTAAATACCTGTCACTTTTAAAAAAACATTGGATTTACAGGTATTTAGAATCTATTATCCTTTGAAAGTATAAAAGAAGATAAAGGGGAACACAAGTTTTTATCCACAAATTGTGTATAACAATAGTGAATTCGTGGATAACTTTGCAGAAATATCCACAATTTCACAAAAGTTATGCTTATTAAACAAAAGTTATCCACAGTTAAAAACTTGTTCAAGATTAGAAAATCTTTTCCCACAATTCTACTAGAAAGAATTTAACTTTAACCGGTTCTTCATCTTTTGCTGTATAAAGCGAAGGTTTCTCTTCTTCCTTCTTTTTCGCTTCGCCTTTTTCAGTTATCTTTTCAGCTTTTTCTTCCTTCTTAGATGGCTCAGGTTTCTTATCGGAACTTACTGCGACTCCGTTTGAAAAATCAAGAAAACATAATGGAGGAAATAGTACACACCACCAGTTGGCCCCTTTTCCTTCTCCCAATGTAATTAAAATTGCTTCGTATTCACCGGCCGGATAAAGAAATTGACCATAAAGTTTTGTCGGAAATTGAACTTTAGCAAACTCTGCCTTCACTTTTTGAGAAGAATGCTCTTTTTCCACAACCTCTTGGGCAATTTGCTTAATTTCCGGAAGCCTCGACTTGATAATTCTTCTTGCTTCTTCAATCGATGTTAAATCTTCAACCCATTTTGAAATTTCTGCGTTCACGGCATCTCTCACTTTTCTCTTTAAAGCTTGGTCAGCTTCTTTATCGCTATTGGCGAGGATCCGTAAACGAATGGCTTCTTTTGGAATGACAATCGATTCATCAGCGACCGCTTCCATTTTTGGCATATATAAATTTAAAATCGTTGCAATCGATAATAGAATGACATAAGCGAATGAGATTGTTTTTGTTTTCATTTCCAGCACCGTCCCTTCATAGCCTCAGTGTGGACAAAATGCCAGATTGTTAAACTAGTAAAATAAAAAAAACTAGAAATCTTTTAAAAGTTTTTAATGGGGGGCAAATAAAAACCCCTTACCGTCATGGCAAGGAGCTAGCTGTTGATTGCGGCAAAAACGATCCGGTCTTTGCCGTTTATATCGTTCACTACTTCCACCGCGGCATTCGGGAAAGTCTGTTGGAAAAGCTTTGCAACTGCCTTTCCCTGCCCTGCTCCAATTTCAAAGCCTACAAGCGCTTTTTCGCGCACCACAAATGGAAGTTCATCCATCAACCGTCTATATATATCAAGCCCGTCTTCGCCGGCAAACAAAGCTTGATGCGGTTCATGGTCTTTCACAACTTCGGATATCACGGCCAAATCTCCGACAGGAATATATGGTGGATTGGAAAGAATAATATCGAATTTTTTTCCAGATTCGATAAAAGGTTTTAATAAATCTCCATGCACAAAATGAATAGAGGCACCGAGATGAGAAGCATTTTTTTCCGCAACATGGAGAGCTGCTTCTGAAATATCGGATGCGGTTACCGTTAAATCCGGAAATTCCAATTTCATCGTAACGGCAATTACTCCGCTGCCCGTACCGACATCGAGAAGATCGAGCTTTTTTTGCCCCTGAAAAAATTCTTCCATTCGCTTTAGCGCGCCAAAAACAAGCTCTTCGGTCTCAGGTCTTGGGATAAGGACAGCTTCGTTCACACAAAATGTTCTGCCGTAAAAGTCTTCCGTTCCTGTAATATATTGAACCGGTTTTCCTTTCGCATGAAGCAGAACAGCTTCACGAAAAAGGTTCTCTGTTTCACGGTCCAGCTCATGTTTAAGTTCAGCAAGAAGCCGGGACCGGTCCATTTTTGTATAATGGCGCAGCAATAATTCTCCCGCATTTTCGTCACGTCCATGTTTTTTTAAAAAAGAAGAAGCCCAATTCAGGGCTTCGAACACTTTTGCCATTTTATTCTTCGCCCGCACTTTCCAGTTTCTTAGACTGGTCATCAAGAATTAACGCATCAATCAATTCATCAAGCTTTCCTTCGAGGATCTGATCAAGTTTTTGGATTGTTAAGCCGATGCGGTGATCCGTCACGCGGTTTTGCGGGAAATTATACGTACGGATTCTTTCGGAACGGTCGCCGGTGCCGACTGCAGATTTACGCTGTTGATCGTATTCTGCTTGCGCTTCCTGCCGGTATTTATCATAAATGCGGGCGCGCAATACTTTCATGGCTTTTTCTTTGTTTTTAATTTGTGATTTTTCGTCTTGGCAGGAAACGACGATTCCTGTCGGTATGTGGGTAAGGCGAACAGCTGACATTGTTGTGTTCACACTTTGCCCGCCCGGTCCGCTTGAAGCAAATGTATCAACACGGATATCTTTTTCATGAATTTCTACTTCAACTTCTTCTGCTTCCGGAAGACATGCCACCGTTGCAGTTGACGTATGAATGCGTCCTCCTGACTCGGTTTCAGGAACACGCTGAACACGGTGGGCTCCATTTTCGAATTTCAGTCTCGAATAGGCGCCTTTCCCGGTAATCATAAAAATGATTTCCTTATAGCCGCCCAAACCGGTCGGGCTTGCTTCAATCACTTCTGTTTTCCAGCCCTTCATTTCCGCATAACGGCTGTACATGCGGTATAAGTCACCGGCAAATAGCGCTGCTTCATCTCCTCCGGCAGCTCCCCGGATTTCAAAAATAACGTTTTTATCATCGTTCGGATCTTTCGGCAATAACAGGATTTTCAGCCTTTCTTCAAGATCTTCAATGCGCTCTTCGAGTTCATCAATTTCTTCTTTTACCATTTCACGCATTTCCGGGTCGAGTTTTTCCTCAAGCATCGCTTTAGCATCTTGGTATTGCTTTTTTACTTCTTTATATTCACGGTACGTTTGCACAGTTTCTTGTATATCAGACTGCTCTTTTGAATATTCACGCAGTTTTTTTGGATCATTGACAATTTCAGGATCACTTAAAAGTTCATTTAACTTTTCATAGCGGTCCTCTACAGCTTGAAGACGATCGAACACAGTCATTCACCTCAATTTTGTTCCATAACATTCTAATTATAGTATAGGTGAAAGACACAGTCAAAACGAAATCAAGAATAATTTCTTCCCGGTCAGTAATCAACAAACTTTGGATGATGCCTATGAAGTCACTTTTTAGGCACTTCGTGGTGATGGCGGCAGCGCGGTTCATAAGCTTCGGAGGCGCCGACTAAGATGACCGGATCATCATATGAAGCAGGCTTGCCGTTGATTAATCGTTGTGTGCGGCTTGCCGGTGAACCACAAACGGCACAAACGGCCTGGAGTTTTGTCACCTGCTCGGCAATTGCCATAATTTTAGGCATTTCTCCAAAAGGCTCGCCGCGAAAATCTTGGTCTAAACCTGCAACAATAACGCGATATCCACTGTTCGCCAGCTGCTGGAGCACGTCCACGATTTCACTGTCAAAAAATTGAACTTCGTCAATAGCAATGACATCTACCTCTGAGTCAATATGCTGAAAAATTTCCGTCGAATGGGAAATCGGCGTTGCCGTAAAGGATGTCCCGTTATGGGATACAACTGCTGCCTCGCTA
Source organism: Bacillus methanolicus MGA3 (assembly GCF_000724485.1). Taxonomy (GTDB): domain Bacteria; phylum Bacillota; class Bacilli; order Bacillales; family Cytobacillaceae; genus Bacillus_Z; species Bacillus_Z methanolicus_A. The sequence continues at coordinate 3,209,196 of NZ_CP007739.1, forward strand.
TAGCGATTATCCATTTTCGGCTTAAAAACGGCAATTTTTTGTTTTGCAAATAGAGTTCTTCGAACACGCCGGATTAACTCTTCCGATTTTCCAGAAAACATGCTGCCGCAAATGACCTCAATCCATCCGCTTTGCTTCATGACGTACATAGTACGGCCTCTCCTTCCTCGTTCCTGTTAAAAAAGCGCAAGCGCCTTGGTTAGCCCCGACAAGCGCTGGAGGTCCTGCCGGTGAAGTCGCTTTTTGACTTCATTGGCAGGACCGAAGCGACCTCGAGGGGCTAGGCGCTGGAGCTAGACAGCGTAACTAATCTAATAATCCTTTACTAATTTAACAAAATTAAACTTTCTTTAAGATCAAAAAAACCGGCTGCCTTCTTAAAATAAAAGCCAGCCTTCATTATGTAATAATAAAAAACAGGCAAGCGTCGAAACCTTCTTGCCTGTTTTATTCCAATCATTATTTAAGACCGTATTTTTTGTTGAATCGGTCAACACGTCCGCCTGCATCAGCGAATTTTTGACGACCGGTATAGAATGGATGGCACTCGGAGCAAGTTTCAACGCGCACCTCGTCTTTTACAGATCCGCTTTCAAACTCATTGCCGCAAGCACATCTAACCATTACTTTTTTGTAGTTTGGATGAATTCCTGCTTTCATTCTTTTCATCTCCTTCCGCCCTGAATCTTTCGAAACAGAGTTATATGTTACGGCTTCATGAACCGCAATCTTCAAAAAACACTGAACCTATTATAACAACCAGGTCCTTATTTTGCAAGAAAGGATTTTATTTTACATCCTACTGAGAGCGTTTCGCCTTCATTTCTTCGTCAAGCAAAGCGAAAAACTCCTCATTTGACTTAGTTTGCTTTAACTTGCGCAAAAATTTTTCGGCAAAGTCAGGAGTGTCTGACATTGATTTCCTGATTGCCCATAATTTATCAAGATGCTCTTTTGGAATGAGCAGCTCTTCTTTTCGCGTACCGGAACGGCGAATATCGATGGCAGGAAAAATCCGCTTTTCCGCGAGTGAGCGGTCTAGATGCAGCTCCATATTTCCTGTTCCCTTAAATTCTTCGTAGATGACATCGTCCATACGTGAACCGGTATCAACAAGAGCTGTTGCTAGAATTGTTAAGCTTCCGCCTTCTTCAATATTACGGGCAGCTCCAAAAAAACGTTTTGGACGATGGAACGCAGCAGGGTCAATCCCTCCGGATAATGTACGTCCACTTGGAGGAATAACAAGGTTATAGGCGCGAGCAAGACGGGTTATGCTGTCCATTAAAATGACGACATCTCTTTTATGCTCAACTAGGCGCATCGCCCGTTCCAAAACAAGCTCAGCAACTTTAATATGGTTTTCCGGAACTTCGTCAAATGTTGAGCTTACCACATCACCGGCAACCGATCTTTCAATATCGGTTACTTCTTCCGGGCGTTCATCGATGAGTAATACAATTAGTTCAGCTTCGGGATGATTGGTTGTAATGCTATTAGCGATCTCTTTTAACAGCATCGTTTTTCCTGCTTTTGGAGGAGCAACAATCAATCCGCGTTGTCCAAAGCCAACAGGAGCAATTAAATCCAAAATTCTTGTCGATAAATTTTCGGAGGTTGTTTCAAGTTTCATTTGGCGGTTTGGATACAACGGGGTTAATGCTGGGAAGTGAACCCGTTCTTTTGCTGTTTCAGGGTCCTCACCGTTTACAGCTTCTACGTGCAAAAGACCGAAATACCGTTCATTCTCCTTTGGAGGACGCACTTTTCCGGACACTTTATCCCCGTTTCTCAAGTCAAAACGGCGAATTTGTGATGCAGAAATATAAATATCTTCGGAGCTCGGCGAATAGTTGATCGGCCTTAGGAAGCCAAAGCCTTCGGACTGGATGATTTCAAGAACGCCTTCCATGAAAAAATAGCCTTGCTGCTCGGCTCTTGCTTTTAAAATGGCAAAAATCAGTTCTTTTTTCGTTAATTTGCTGTAATAAGATACTTTATATTCTCGAGCAAGCTCGTAGAGTTCTTTTAATTTCATATTTTCTAAGCTTGAAATAGTTAATTCCATTTAGACACCACGCTTTATCATTTTCGATTATTTCCTCCATATGAGTTTTTAGAGATTGGTTTTAAGAAAAGATATGGATGGAAAAGGAAGATAAGTTTTTACCAACTAGAGGGTATTTGAAGACGCTATTTTCTAAAAGATTGCTTCTTTTAGAAAACCTGTGAGTTGCTTGAAGTCTGTTCCCATCAAAAGAAACGTGCATTCAAGGCAAATTGAAAATCATATAGATTACCATATTCATTATAGAACAAATATTTGCGTTTGCAATAGCAGCAAAATATGCAAACAGAACCTTCATATGAATGCTGTTAAATTCGCTAAAACAATTCTTATTTTACCCTTTTCCTTTAAAATTAATCAACTTATTTTTGCCTGGGGGTTTTGAGGAAAAGAAATAGAGGCTCCCTTGTCATCGCAAGAAAAGGGAGCATAATGTAATGGTTTAATAAATTTTTAAGGTTTGATCACTAAGTGAGGTTTCTTTTTCAAGCTGTGGCGGCCTTCGATGAAGCGCACTGTTCCTGATTTTGCACGCATAACAACAGAATGGGTTGAGCCATATGAGCCTTTAAATTGTACGCCGCGAAGCAGTTCACCGTCTGTAACACCGGTTGCTGCAAAAATGCAGTCATCTCCTTTTACAAAGTCTTCCATGCGCAGCACTTTATTGACATCAAGACCCATTTTTTTGCACCGCTCTAGTTCTGCATCATTTTGAGGCAAAAGCCTTCCTTGCATCTCGCCGCCAAGGCATTTCAGCGCTACTGCAGATATCACTCCTTCCGGTGCTCCGCCTGAACCAAATAAAATGTCAACCCCAGTTGACTCAAACGCAGTATTGATCGCTCCGGCAACATCCCCGTCGTTGATAAGCTTAATTCTTGCTCCAGCTTCGCGCAGCTGGGCAATAATATGCGCGTGCCGCGGACGATTTAACACTGTTGCCACTAAATCTTCAATATCTTTGTTTTTTGCTTTTGCGACCGCTTTCAAATTATCCAATACGGGTGCATTAATATCGATCATTCCAACGGCTTCAGGACCTACTGCAATTTTATCCATATACATATCGGGTGCATGAAGCAGGTTTCCATTATCAGCTACGGCTAGAATGGCAAGGGCATTCCATCCTCCTGATGCGACAATATTGGTGCCTTCAAGCGGATCAACGGCAATGTCTACCCGCGGTCCATAGCCGGTGCCGAGCTTTTCGCCTATATAAAGCATCGGAGCCTCATCCATTTCTCCTTCACCAATTACAACAGTCCCTTTCATTGGCACCGTATCAAAAACATCTCTCATTGCCGATGTTGCCGCTTCGTCAGCTTCATCTTTTTTTCCACGGCCCATCCAGCGAGCCGAAGCAAGGGCCGCGGCTTCGGTAACACGGACAAGCTCCATTGTTAAACTTCTTTCCATTAGAAAGTTCCTCCCATGTTGTTCATTCTAGTCAGTCGTTTTGGAAGAACCAGATCAAGCATTTTCCATTTGTTCTTTTTCTTCCTGGCTTAAGTCTTCTCGCCATACCGTCGCACCGAGACCATTTAGTTTTTCCACAAGGTGGCTGTAACCCCTGTCGATATGCTCAATGCCGGTTATTTCTGTAATCCCTTCTGCCATAAGACCGGCTATGACAAGAGCAGCGCCAGCCCTGAGGTCACTGGCTTTCACTTTTGCCCCTTGAAGACGCACAGGCCCGTTTACAATTGCTGAACGGCCTTCCACTTTAATGTTAGCATTCATTCTTCTGAGTTCGTCAATATGTTTAAATCGGGCGCTATAAATTGTATCTGTGACGACACTGGTTCCTTCTGCTTTCGTAAGCAAAGATGTAAAAGGCTGTTGAAGATCTGTCGGGAAACCCGGATAGACAAGCGTCTTAATATCAACTGCTTTTAATTTTTGCGCAGGAGCAACAAAAACTTGGTCATCCCCGGACTCGATCTCCACACCCATTTCCCTTAGTTTGGCAATAAGCGATTCAAGATGGTTTGGAATCACATTATCAATAAGGATCCCATTTCCGACAGCGGCTCCAAGAATCAGGTACGTACCAGCTTCAATCCGATCAGGTATGATTGTATGCCGGCAGCCATGAAGATGGTCCACTCCGTCAATGCGAATAACGTCCGTTCCGGCACCTTTAATTTTCGCGCCCATATTGGTCAGCAAAGTTGCTACGTCAATGATTTCCGGTTCCTTTGCAGCATTTTCGATGATCGTCCGACCTTTTGCGCGGACAGCAGCAAGCATAATATTTATGGTTGCCCCTACACTGACAACATCTAAATAGATTCGGGCTCCCTTAAGTTCATCGGCTCGCAAATAGATGGCACCTTGCTCATTTGTAACCTTTGCCCCTAGCGCTTCAAATCCTTTTATATGCTGGTCGATTGGGCGCGGCCCTAGATAGCACCCGCCAGGCAGGCCAATCACTGCTTTTTTAAAGCGGCCCAGCATTGCACCCATTAAATAATATGATGCTCTCAGCTTTTTCACTTTTCCATTCGGCAAAGGCATAGAAATCATGGAAGATGGATCGACAGTCATTTCATTATTGGCGAATTCAACTTTCCCGCCAATTTCCTCAAGCAAAGCCTTTAAAATTTGAACATCCGAAATATCAGGCAAACCCTCAATGGTTACAGGAGAATCCGCTAAAATAGTTGCGGGAATCAATGCAACTGCACTGTTTTTTGCACCGCTTATACGAACAGTTCCTTTTAACGGATAACCGCCTGCGATCTTAAGCTTTTCCATTATTGACTCCCTTCTGCCTTGCACATTTATTGGCGTAATTTTCCATCAAAATAAGATATATTCCGACAGTTTGTTCTAACGTATAGTTTACACGAAATGACAGAATTACATGTATGGAAAAACCAAAAAATTTTTAATTAAAAAATTTTCCTGATCGGATGAGCTGAGATATCATTCATCAAGTTTATTTCCCGCGTTTATTCCAGTCTTCTAAAAAAGCTTCAATCCCTTTATCTGTTAATGGGTGTTTACATAATTTAAGAATGACTTTGTAAGGCACAGTCGCAATATGAGCCCCTCTTAGCGCCGCTTCGGTCACATGCTGCGGGTGGCGAATGGATGCCGCAATGATTTCAGTTTTAATCTGGTGAATCGCAAAGATTTCAGCAATTGTCGAAATTAACTCAAGACCGTTATGTCCTATGTCATCCAACCGTCCTAAGAATGGCGAAACATATGTTGCACCTGCGCGTGCAGCAAGCAAAGCCTGGTTGGCACTGAATATAAGGGTCACGTTTGTTTCAATGCCTTCTTTTGACAATGCATGAACTGCTTTTAAGCCTTCTTGAGTCATCGGCAGTTTCACTGTGATATTCGGAGCAATCGCAGCGAGTTCTTTTCCTTCCTTGATCATTCCTTCCGCATCAAGAGCAATGACTTCAGCACTGACAGAACCGGGTACAAGCTCTGCAATTTCACGCAGCCGGTCATGAAAATTAACGTTCTTTTCTTTTGCAACAAGTGATGGGTTTGTCGTTACACCTGATAAAATTCCTAAAGAATAAGCCTCGCGAATTTCATCAATGTTAGCTGAATCAATAAAGAATTTAATAATTACTCCTCCTTTATTTGGTTGGAAAACTGTATTAAATTATGACACTTTATAAATTTTGTTACATAAACTAGTATTCGACGAAATTTTTAATAAACTTGCAAAAATGAATTGAAACCGCCATGTCAGGGGCGGTTTCAAGCTTATATAATTGCTTCGATTACGCTTTTCCGGAAGAACCGAACTCGCGCATTTTGCCGATGACTGTTTCTTTAATCGCATCACGAGCAGGGCCCAAATATTTACGCGGATCGTACATATTTGGATTTTCTGCCAGAACTTCACGGACTTTCTTTGCCGAAGCAATTTGGTTCTCTGTATTTACGTTAATTTTTGCAGTTCCGAGGGATATCGCTCTTTGGATATCCTTTGTTGGAATTCCTGTACCGCCATGCAATACTAAAGGAACACCAGTGATTCTTCCAATTTCCTCCATTTCTTTAAAACCAAGATTTGGCTCACCTTTGTAAGGGCCGTGGACAGAACCCAATGCAGGTGCAAGGCAATCGATTCCTGTTCTTTTTACAAGTTCTTCACACTCTTTTGGATCTGCGTAAATAACTCCATCTGCGATTACGTCATCCTCTTGGCCGCCAACCGTTCCAAGCTCTGCTTCAACAGAAACGCCTCTCGCATGAGCATATTCTACTACTTTTTTAGTCACTTCTACGTTCTCTTCAAAAGGATGATGTGAAGCATCGATCATAACGGAAGTAAAACCTGCATCGATCACTTCTTTACATTTTTCGAAACTTGAACCGTGATCAAGGTGAATCGCTACCGGAACCGTAATTTTGTAATCTTCCATTAATCCTTTTACCATGTTAACAACGGTTTTAAAACCGCCCATATAGCGGCCGGCGCCTTCAGAAACTCCTAAAATGACTGGAGACTTTTCTTCTTCTGCAGCTAGAAGGATGGCTTGAGTAAACTCAAGATTATTTAAGTTAAATTGACCTACAGCGTAGCCTTCTGCTTTTGCTTTATTCAGCATTTCCGTCATTGAAACTAAGGGCATTTTTTTTCCTCCTCGATAAGAGGATCGCTTTCATTTCAACCATTCGATCCATATAAAGGTTTCCCTGGATTATATTTGATTATGTACCTTTTGTGACTCAGTCAAAACGAAATGACGATCCTTTGGAATTCCACTTGTATAATACCAAAAAGAAAATAGAAATGCTATTAATCAATTGCTTTTTTCAAATTATTCAAATATTCAGCGAATTGCAATCGCTCACATCTTTTCTGTGGATGTTTAGTTTGTTGAAATCGGTATATATTTTTTCACTGCCGCTCGAATATCATCAATGTCAAACGGCTTTGCAAAATGAGTGAGAGCTCCCAATTCTTTTGCTTCCTGAATCATATCCAATTCGCCGTAGGCCGTCATAATAATGACTCTGATATCAGGGTCAATGACTTTCATTCTTTTTAATATTTCGATTCCATCCATTCCGGGTATTTTCATATCTAAAAGGACTAGATCCGGGGAGTACTTGGTGACAATTTCAAGAGCGTGGACTCCGTTGGCAGCCTGATATGTGTCATATCCTTCTTTTTGCAGCACTTCATTTAACAGTATTCGTATACCAAACTGATCATCGACAATTAGCACTTTGCCTTTCATAAGCTCACCTTCCCATTATCTATTTTTACGCTTGTCTTATAAATCATAGCGAATTGTTTCCGGAAATATATGTATACAAGATATATTCTATTTTTTTGTGATGATTCCTGCCATTTATAGAGGCTATTTTTTCTAATCGGATTTAAATTTTACCAGCCCCTAAAAAAATTCTATAATGAAAGAGAAATTTTTTGAACCTGCATACGATGGAGGCGAATACATTGCTAAAAATGTTTTCCACCCAATTAACAGGGCTTTTTAATAGAATTCAGGACAAAGAAGAGTTCTCAATTGAGGATGGAGCCCGCTTGCTTGCCCAGGCAGCTGTCGGCGACGGATCTATTTATATTTGCGGATTAAAAGAAATGGCTGCCGTTGAAGCGGAAGCGACAGAGGGTGCTGAACCTTTGGTCTCTGCAAAAAAGTGGACTGCGCTTGATGAAATACAAGAAGCGGATAGAGTCCTGCTGCTTTCCCGCTATTCTCGAGATAAGGAAGCTGTTGAAATCGCACGGGCATTAACCGAAAAAAACATTCCTTTTGTTGCGGTTTCGACTGCTGTAGAAAACAACAGTGACGATTTAACAAGCCTTGCGGATATACATATCGATTTAAGGCTTGTAAAAGGTCTGCTTCCGAATGAAGAAGGCGGACGGTTTGGCTACCCGTCATCGATCGCTGCGTTATTTGTTTACTTTGCGCTTAAATTAACCATCGATGAAATCATTGCTGAATATGAATGATTTCTTGCTGTCCAACGCTGATGATCTATGTGGAAAAAAATCCCCCGGACTTTCATCGTCAGGGGGATTTTTTCATTAATTTTCTGCTGCATTTAAAGATGCTTCAATAAAATCACGGAATAACGGCTGCGGGCGAGTCGGCCGTGATGTAAATTCCGGATGGAATTGAGAAGCTACAAACCATGGATGATCTTTTAATTCGATAATTTCTACTAAGCGGCCATCAGGGCTTGTACCTGAAAATACGAATCCAGCCTCTTCCATTGCCTGACGGTACTGGTTGTTAAATTCATAGCGGTGGCGATGGCGCTCGTAAATAACTTCGTCTTGATACGCTTTATAAGCTTTTGTATTTTCAGCGAGCTTGCATGGGTACAGGCCGAGACGAAGCGTTCCGCCAAGGTCTTCAATCTCCTTCTGTTCAGGAAGCAAATCAATAATTGGATGCTTTGTGTCAGGATCTATTTCAGAGGAATGTGCTCCTTCTAAGCCAACAACATTGCGGGCAAATTCAACAGAAGCCAGCTGCATGCCAAGACAAATGCCGAAGAACGGCTTTTTCTGTTCACGAGCATATTGGATTGCGAAAATTTTCCCATCAATACCACGGTCACCGAATCCGCCTGGAACTAAAATTCCGTCTACATCACTTAGAAGCTCATGTACATTTTCTGCTGTGACTTCTGCTGAATTGATCCATTTAATTTCTACATCTGCATCAAAGTGATAGCCTGCATGCTTTAAAGCTTCGACAACAGAAAGATAAGCATCTTGCAGTTCAACATATTTTCCGACAAGTGCAATTTTCGTTTTCCGAGACAGATTTGTTACCCGTTCCACGAGCTGAATCCACTCGGTCATGTCCGCTTCCCCGCACTCAAGTTTTAAATGTTCACATACGATTTTATCCATGTTCTGCTCTTGAAGAGCTAACGGAATGGAATAAAGATTATCTGCATCCCGGCACTCGATGACTGCCTTCGGATCAATATCACAGAACAAGGCAATTTTATCTTTCATATCTTGCGAGATCGGTAGTTCCGTACGCACAACAATTACATTTGGCTGAATTCCGAGGCTGCGCAGCTCTTTTACACTGTGCTGGGTCGGTTTTGTTTTCATTTCGCCGGCTGCTTTAATATAAGGAACAAGTGTACAATGAATGTACATTACATTGTCCCTCCCGACATCACTTTTCATCTGGCGGATTGCTTCCAAGAACGGCAATGATTCAATGTCCCCGACTGTTCCGCCGATTTCAGTGATCACAACATCTGCATTTGTTTCGCGGCCCGCGCGGAAAACACGTTCTTTAATTTCGTTCGTGATATGCGGAATAACTTGAACGGTTCCGCCCAGATAGTCGCCTCGGCGTTCCTTTCTCAAAACCGCTGAATAAATTTTCCCGGTCGTAACGTTGCTATATTTATTTAAATTAATATCAATAAAACGCTCATAATGGCCTAAATCAAGATCCGTTTCCGCCCCGTCATCCGTTACAAACACTTCCCCATGCTGGTAAGGGCTCATCGTCCCAGGGTCAACGTTAATATAAGGATCAAATTTTTGAATAGTCACATTTAGACCGCGGTTTTTCAGCAGCCTCCCTAATGAAGCTGCCGTAATTCCCTTTCCAAGTGACGACACGACGCCGCCTGTTACAAAAATATACTTTGTCATGTGTATATTCCCCCTCTAAAACAGTTTGTGCATAATACCTTCTCTTTAAAGGCTTAATTCGTTAAAAATTAATTAAAAACAGGGAAAACGATTTTATAAAAAAATAAAAAACGCTCCTCCTACTTCATGTAAGGGAGCGTTTTACCGCTTTATTTTAAGACCGTTCCAAATTTATAGAGCCCAAAAAAGATTCTACAAGCCTTGTTGAAAAAAGTCAAGCTGATATTAATCCTCTTCGTCCTCTTCATCTTCTGGGACTAATTCATCATCGATCAGCTCTTCTTCGTCGTCAAGGTCATAATCATCCTCGTCATCTATTAAATCACTTTCGTCATCATCTTCATCTAAGACATCTAAGTCATCATCAATTAAGTCGTCGTCAAGAAGATCCACGTCGTCCTCATCTTCTTCAAACGCATCAAGATCATCGTAATCAAGTTCGTCTTCGTCGATGTCGTCATAATCATCAACATCGAGATCATCATCAAGAACCTTTTTCGCTTTTTTCTTCTTAGGTTTAACGGTTGTAATCGTTTCATCCTCAGTCTGGTCAACAGGATACCAAACACGAAGTCCCCACCGGTTTTCTCCGAGTGAAATAAACCGGCCGTCTATGTTTATATCTGTATAGAATTGCGCCAATTTCGCTCTTACTTCTTCTTCACTTAGGCCAAGAAGCTGCGAAACTTCATCCACAATGTCTTTAAATGGAACTGCTTGTTTTTTTTCGTTCAACAGTTCATAGGCAATTTCAATGAAAGACATTTCTTGCAATTCCTCTTTTGAGTATTGGTTCAGACTCAATATCGGCACTTCCTTTCTCTATATCAAGCCCCTATAAAGGACTGCATCCCTTTACTGGCAAAGGGCCTCCCGAAATACATATTCTTCATTATAAACAAATTCTTCCCGTTTATGCTAGTTCTATCTTCTGTTTCTCTCATTTTTTTCATTATTAAAATCTTTGTTTGCTAACGATTGGTCTGTTTCTGTTTCATTCGGGCGGTTGGAAAGCTGGTTAAATGCTATTTTGAAGAAAAAAACTGATAAAATGAAAAAGGATATGGCTCCTAACTGACGCTCGTAAAGATAATAAAGTGCACTTGCTGCACCGAAAAATAAAGCAAATAAAAAAAATGATTTCAAATTGGTCACTTCCCGCAATTTCAAATGATTTCCTTTCTTAAAACCCCAGCTTCCATATAGTTTGATTATAAAGGAAAGTATGTAAATTGAAAAATCTTTACATGAATAAATGAGGCTGACTCTTAAGGGTCTGACTCCCTCCAACAAGACAATATTTTAGAATGGTTTTATTCGTATTGTCTATATGTTGTATTGGAAGGATCTGACCTTTTGTTTTTAAGTCAGCCTCATTCTTATGTTGACCAGGTTCAGCTCCGCTTTTCTTATTGTCCAGCTTCGCCTCCTAGCCCCTCAAGGTCGCCTCACGCCTGCCGTTGAAGCCAAAAACCGGCTTCATCGTCAGAACCTCCAGCGCTTGTCGGGGCTTACCAGTCGGCTCCGCTTTTCTAATCACATATTTCGGCGATATTGTCCTCCGACTTCGTAAAGCGCTTGGGTGATTTGGCCGAGGCTTGCCACTTTGACTGTTTCCATCAGCTCTGCAAAAATATTTCCCCCGCTTACTGCTGTTTTCTTCAAGCGGTTAAGCGCCTCGTCTACGCGGTCTTTATTCCGTTCTTGGAATGAACGGAGATTTTGGATTTGCAATTCTTTCTCTTCTTTCGTTGCCCGCGCCAATTCCATGTTGTTAAGCTCATCTTCTGATGGAGGATTCGGATTTACATACGTATTGACGCCGATGATCGGCAGTTCTCCTGAGTGTTTTTTCATTTCGTAATACATCGATTCATCCTGGATTTTCCCGCGCTGATACTGGGTTTCCATCGCACCAAGAACCCCGCCGCGGTCGTTCAGGCGGTCGAACTCCTGAAGGACTGCTTCTTCAACAAGGTCTGTCAGCTCATCAATAATAAATGAACCTTGAAGAGGATTCTCATTTTTCGTTAATCCATGTTCTTTTGTAATAATCATCTGGATGGCCATCGCCCGGCGAACCGACTCCTCTGTCGGGGTCGTAATCGCCTCATCATAAGCATTTGTATGAAGCGAGTTGCAGTTGTCATGAAGCGCCATTAATGCCTGAAGTGTTGTCCGGATATCATTAAAGTCAATTTCCATGGCATGCAGCGATCTTCCCGATGTCTGAACATGGTACTTTAACTTTTGGCTTCTTTCATTTGCCCCGTATTTGTCTCTCATCACGATTGCCCAAATTCGGCGTGCTACCCGGCCAATTACTGAATACTCCGGATCAAGTCCATTTGAAAAGAAGAACGATAAGTTTGGTGCAAAGTCATCAATCTTCATCCCGCGGCTCAAATAATATTCGACATAGGTAAAACCGTTCGCAAGCGTAAACGCCAGCTGGGTGATCGGATTGGCCCCAGCTTCAGCAATATGATAACCGGATATGGACACCGAATAATAATTTCGAACCTGATGGTCAATAAAGTATTGCTGAATATCTCCCATCATTCTCAATGCAAACTCTGTTGAGAAAATACATGTATTTTGTCCTTGATCCTCTTTTAAAATGTCGGCCTGGACCGTCCCCCTGACCGCCTGCAAAGTCATTGCTTTCACTTGCTCATATTCTTCCTCGGCCAGCTTTCGTCCAAGTTCTGCTTCCTTCTTTTCTACTTGCTGTTCGATCGCCGTATTCATAAACATGGCTAAAATAATCGGCGCAGGACCGTTAATTGTCATTGAAACAGATGTCGACGGATGGCATAAATCAAAACCTGCATAGAGCTTTTTCATATCATCAAGCGTACAGACATTGACACCGCTTTCACCGACTTTGCCGTAAATATCTGGACGGTAGTCAGGATCCTCGCCATAAAGGGTTACTGAATCAAAAGCTGTGCTTAAGCGCTTTGCCGGGTCATCTTTGGACAAGTAATGGAAACGGCGGTTTGTCCGCTCAGGCGTTCCTTCGCCGGCAAATTGGCGTTTTGGATCTTCTCCTTGGCGTTTAAAAGGAAAAACACCAGCCGTGAACGGAAATGAACCCGGAACATTTTCACGGTAAACCCATCTTAAAATCTCTCCATAATCTTTGTATTTCGGCAATGCAACCTTTGGAATGTCTAATCCAGAAAGACTCTTTGTTTTTAACTTTGTAACAATCTCTTTATCTCGGATTTTCGCAACAAACTGATCAGCGGAATACTTTTCTTTCAGCTGTTCCCACTCAGATAGAATCTTCTTTGATTCCGGTGAAAGCTTAGACTCTATATCTTTTTTCACCGCTTCAAGAGATGCGAGGATTTCACCATTTGCTTCCCGTTCTTTCACGGATTCAATTGCACCCTCCACTTGGAACAAGCGGCGGGCCAATGCAACTTGCTCATCCGCTTTTTTATGATAGTTTCTGACCGTTTCGGTAATTTCCCGCAAATAATAACGGCGTTCATTTGGGATAATGACATTTTGCTTCTCAACATGCGTTTCTTTTGAAAAAGATGTGGACCAATTCGTTCCTGCTTTTTCATTAATTTTTTCAATTAATGCTGCAAAAAGTGCATTTGTTCCCGGATCGTTAAATTGGCTCGCAATCGTCCCGTAAACAGGCATTTCCGAATAATCTTTGTCAAACAGCATATGGCTGCGCTGATATTGTTTTTGCACTTGGCGCTTCGCGTCCTCTGATCCTTTCTTTTCAAACTTGTTAATCACAATTATGTCCGCATAGTCAATCATGTCAATTTTTTCAAGCTGTGATGGCGCCCCAAACTCACTTGTCATTACATACATGGAAACGTCACATATTTCTGTAATTTCTGCATCTCCCTGTCCAATTCCGCTTGTTTCGACAATAACAAGGTCGAAGCCGGCTGCTTTTACAACAGAAATCGCATCTTTTATTGCCAACGACAGCTCATTTTTGGATTTCCTTGTTGCCAGACTCCGCATATAGACGCGCGGTGAAAAAATCGCATTCATGCGGATCCGATCTCCGAGAAGAGCGCCGCCCGTTTTTTGTTTAGTAGGGTCAACGGATAAAATTGCCACTCTTTTTTCGGGAATTTCATTGATGAAGCGGCGGATGAGTTCATCGGTTAAGGAGCTTTTTCCGGAGCCTCCTGTTCCGGTAATCCCGACGACAGGAGCGGATTTTTCCATTGATTTCACTTTTTCCATAACCGATTCAACGGCCGCAGCTGTTTCTTTCTGAATGCCAACATGCTGTTCGGCAAGTGTAATCAGTTTGGAAACAGCGATCACCTCACCAGTTTGAAGCTTTTCAACATAGCCTGCCGCATCAGAAGCAACCGTTGGAAAATCACATTCTTTCAACATGTATTCAATCATGCCTTGAAGGCCAAACTGGCGTCCGTCCTCAGGCGAAAAAATTTTTGCAATTCCATATTCGTGAAGTTCCTTAATTTCACGAGGGATAATGACACCGCCTCCGCCTCCGTATATGCGAATGTGGGAAGCACCTTTTTCCTTTAACAAATCGTACATATATTTAAAATATTCGACATGTCCTCCTTGGTAAGAGGAAACGGCAATTCCTTGGACATCTTCCTGGATTGCAGCATTCACTACCTCTTCAACCGACCGGTTATGGCCGAGGTGAATGACTTCTGCTCCGCCTGCCTGAAGAAGTCTGCGCATAATATTAATGGAGGCATCGTGGCCGTCAAATAAACTTGAGGCTGTGACAAAACGAATGTGATGCTTTGGCTTATACATGCTTCTCTACCCCCTTGTCGTTTAAACAGATCCCTTTAAAAAGCAATTCCGTTTGCAATTCAATGTATTCTTCGAGACTGTAGATTTTTTGAAGCGCCCAGCGGCGAAATCCCCACATCTGCCCCTGGACGAAAATATTGTGTGCAATCATTTGCACTTGCTTTTTTGTAAGTAAAAGTTCCCCATTTTCCACACATCGATTGATAACATCTTCAAACATGCCAACCATTTCAATTTCTTTTTTCAGTACATATGGAAGCGCATCTTTTGAGAGTGATTTGGCTTCCTGGTACATCACAAGCACTTCATCTTGCATTTCATCCATTACTCGAAAGTAATTAGCAATTCCAAGCTTTAAGCTTTCTAGTGTCCCCTGATTCGTATCCAGGTCTTTTTGAAGGCGCTCCCGCACTTGATCATAGATGCTGTCACAGACAAGGTATAACACATCTTCCTTCGTCCGAATGTATTCATATAGCGTACCGATGCTGAATCCGGCTGCATTCGCTATCTCCCTTGTTGTTGTACGGTGAAACCCTTTTTGTTTAAAAAGGGTTACAGCACCTTTAATCATTTGATTGCGTCGTTTAACGACAAGGTTCTCATCTTTGACAGAAGCATGCACTTCACGTTTTTCCATTATCTATTTACCGCCTTTACAAAAAAGGAATATTGTACCTTTTCCAAAAACTATTTCGTCAGCATCCGGGAAATAACTAGACGCTGAATTTCCTGGGTTCCCTCGTATATTTGTGTAATCTTCGCATCACGCATAAAGCGTTCAACCGGATAATCCTTTGTATATCCGTATCCGCCAAAGACTTGGACTGCTTCTGTTGTCACTTTCATCGCTGTATCGCCCGCAAACAGCTTTGACATTGCCGATTCTTTTCCGTATGAAAGGCCTGCAGACTCGCGCCATGCCGCCTGATAGGTTAATAGTCTTGCCGCTTCAACGTGTGTGGCCATATCGGCCAGCTTAAAGGCGATCCCTTGCTGTGCGGCGATCGGACGACCGAACTGGTGGCGCTCTTTCGCATACTCAATAGCAGCATCCAATGCTCCTTGGGCAATGCCGACGGCTTGGGCTGCAATGCCGTTGCGGCCGCCGTCAAGAGTCATCATTGCAATTTTAAAGCCTTCTCCTTCCTGGCCAAGAAGGTTTTCTTTCGGAACTTTGCAATCTTCAAAAATAATCTCCGTTGTTGGAGACGAACGGATTCCGAGTTTCTTTTCTTTTTTGCCGACTGAAAAGCCAGGGAAGTCTTTTTCAATAATAAAAGCGCTTGTTCCCTTATGTTTACTTGAAGGATCGGTAAGGGCAAAGACGACATAAATATCTGCAATGCCTCCGTTTGTTATGAAAATTTTTGAACCATTTAACACGTAATGGTCCCCTTCAAGGCGGGCCGTTGTTTTCATGGCACCGGCATCGGAACCGCTTCCCGGCTCTGTAAGGCCATAAGCGCCGATTTTTTCTCCTTGTGCCATTGGCCGCAAATACTTTTGTTTTTGCTCTTCGGTGCCAAATTTAAAAATCGGCCAGCATGCAAGGGAAGTGTGGGCAGATAGTGTGACCCCTGTGGAAGCGCAGACTCTTGATAATTCTTCCACTGCAATACAATACGCCAAATAATCGCTGCCGATTCCGCCGTATTCTTCCGGCCACGGAATTCCTGTTAAGCCGAGCTCGGCCATTTTATCAAAAATCTCCCTGTCAAACCGTTCCTCTTCATCACGTTCAGCCGCTGTTGGAGCTACTTCATTTTTTGCAAAATCGCAAACCATTTTTCGAATCATTTCATGTTCTTCAGTAAGTTGAAAGTTCATGTCCCTTATCCCCCGTTTCCTGGTTTACAGCTGTTTGCTGATAACAAGCCGCTGAATTTCGCTTGTTCCTTCGTATATTTCCGTTATTTTGGCATCACGGAAATACCGTTCAACCGGATAATCTTCCGTATAGCCATAGCCGCCAAAAATTTGAACCGCTTCCGTTGCCGCTTCAACTGCTGTTTTTGAAGCAAACAGCTTGGCCATTGAAGCTTCTTTTCCGCATTTTATCCCTTTCTGCTTTAAGTCTGCTGCCCGATAGATTAATAGTTTTGCAGCTTCGATATTTGTTGCCATATCAGCTAGCTTAAATGCGATGCCTTGCTGGGCGGCAATCGGACGGCCGAACTGGTGCCGCTCTTTTGCATAGCGTGTTGCGGCCTCTAGTGCGGCTTCTGCAATACCGAGTGCTTGGGCCGCAATGCCGATCCTGCCCGTATCGAGGTTTGCCATGGCAATTTTAAAACCCTCGCCTTCTTTTCCAAGAAGATTTTTTGCAGAAATGCGCATATCTTCAAATGTCAATTGAACAGTCCTTGAACCATGGAGCCCCATTTTTTGTTCGTCTTTGCCGACAATAAATCCGGGCGTCCCTTTTTCAACAATGAACGCAGTGATTCCTTTCGCACCTGTCTCAGGGTTAGTCGAAGCAAACACAATATAAACATCTGCTTCGCCGCCATTCGTAATAAAAACTTTCGACCCGTTAATGATGTAGTCGTCTCCATCTCTCACTGCCCGAGACTTGAGGCTGGCCGCATCAGAGCCTGAGCTCGGTTCAGTAAGGCAAAATGCTCCCAAATATTCGCCTGAAGCCAATTTCGGTACATATTTTTTCTTTTGTTCTTCCGTTCCAAAATAAAGGATCGGATTTGTGCAGACAGATGTGTGAACGGACAGGATGACACCGACAGTTGCGCTTACTTTTGAGAGTTCATGAATCGCAATAATATAAGATATAAAATCCATCTCCGCACCGCCGTATTGTTCCGGTACAGGTATGCCCATTAAACCAAGTTCACCCATTTTTTTGAGGATGCCGCGCGGGAATTCTCCCTTTTCCATGTTTTCCACAAATGGCGCGATTTCGCTTTGGGCAAAATCCCGGACCATTTTTCTCATCATTTCTTGTTCTTCCGTAAATCTCAGGTTCATATTTTGATCCTCCCGATGTAAAAAACCTATCCCAATGCATATCCCGCGTGAACATGGAATAAAGTTTCCTTAGATGTTATTCGTACACATAGAAACCGCGGCCTGTCTTCTTTCCAAGCCAGCCTGCTTTTACATATTTCCGAAGCAGCGGACAAGGACGGTATTTATCGTCTCCAAATCCTTCGTGGAGAGTTTCCATAATATACAGGCACGTATCAAGGCCAATGAAATCAGCAAGCGCAAGCGGTCCCATCGGGTGATTCATGCCCAGTTTCATTACTTCATCGATCGCTTCTTTTGTGGCTACTCCTTCGTACAATGTATAAATCGCTTCGTTGATCATCGGCATTAGCACACGATTTGAAACAAATCCCGGAAAGTCATTTACTTCTACCGGCACTTTATTTAACGTTTTCGTAATATCTTCAATTGTTTGATAGACCTCGTCCTCAGTTGCCAGCCCACGGATAATTTCAACAAGCTTCATTACCGGAACAGGATTCATAAAATGCATACCGATCACTTTTTCCGGCCTCTTCGTCGCAGCGGCAATTTCCGTTATTGGAAGCGATGATGTATTGCTTGCAAGAATTGCATGTTCTTGTGCGATCTCATCCAATTGGGCAAAAATTTTCGTTTTTACTTCCATGTTCTCCACTGCCGCTTCAATGACAAGATCCGCATCTTTTGCATCGTGAAGGTCTGTAGAAGCTATTATTCTTCCAAGAATCTCTTCCTTTTGCTCCTTGGACATGCGGCCTTTTTCCACTTGACGGGAAAGGTTTTTATTAATCACTCCAAGGCCGCGCTCGACAAATTCCGGTTTTATATCATTTAAAATGACGCTGTATCCTGACTGGGCGCATACTTGGGCAATTCCGGAACCCATTTGGCCTGCACCGACAACCATGATTTTTTTTACGTTCACTGTTTTTCCTCCTCTAAAATCTTGACATCATAGGCCTTTGGACATTACTAAAACCAATCCCAGCATCACCTTTTGTTTCATTACTGTTTCGGAACTTCAATCATCACAGCGTCACCTTGTCCGCCGCCCGAACAAATGGCTGCGATTCCAATTCCTCCGCCGCGGCGTTTCAACTCATGCATTAATGTGATAATGATGCGGGCTCCGCTGGCGCCAATCGGATGGCCGAGTGCAATTGCTCCGCCGTTTACATTTACTTTTTCAGGATCGACCTTTGCAATTTTTCCACTTGCAAGAGCAACAGCTGCAAACGCTTCATTAATTTCAAATAAATCAATATCCTCTAGCAATTTTCCGGTTTTCTTTAGCAATTGTTGAATGACAAGACCAGGGGTTTTCGGAAAATCTTTCGCTTCCACCGCAACGGCTGCATGTCCCAAAATATAAGCTGCCGGTGTTCTGCCTTCACGCTCGGCCCTTTCTTCGCTCATCAAAACTAAAGCTGCCGCCCCGTCATTGACTCCGGGTGCATTCCCAGCTGTAATCGTTCCGTCAGAGTTGAATACAGGCTTGAGCTTTGCCAATTTTTCCAATGAGGTATCCTTTCGTGGAGACTCATCGTTTTGCACAATAATAGGTTCGCCTTTTCTTTGAGGAATTTCTACCGGAACAATTTCCTCGGCCAGCTTGCCGGCTTCGATTGCGGCAATTGCGCGCTCATGGCTTCTGTAAGCCCATTGATCCTGTTCCTCGCGGCTGATTTCCATTTCTTTTGCCGTGCTGTTTCCGTACGTTCCCATATGAACGCCTGTAAAACTGCAGGAGAGGCCGTCATGAATCATCAGATCCTTCACCGAAGAGTCACCCATCCTAAGCCCCCAGCGAGCATTTGGCAATAGATAAGGGGCGTTGCTCATCGATTCCATGCCTCCGGCAACAATCAGTTCTTCATCACCGGCGCGAATAATCTGGTCCGCAAGGGTAACACTCCTCATTCCCGATGCACAAACCTTATTAATTGTCTCCGTTTTTACTTCCCATGGAATTCCTGCATAACGGGCTGCCTGTCTCGATGGAATCTGCCCCTGCCCTCCTTGTAAAACGCTTCCCAAAATGACTTCATCTACCTCTTCCGGGTTCACGTTTGCCCGTTTCAGCGCTTCTTTTATGGCAATTCCCCCAAGTTCAGATGCTTGCAGGCTGCTCAAGCTCCCCCCTAATTTCCCAAAAGGTGTCCTGACTCCGCTTAAAATGACGGTTTTTCCCATCCCATTCCTCTCCTTTTATTTACTTATTATTTTTAAGAATCAAAAAACTATAAACAAAAAAAGCCTCAATTGTTCATGATTCAATTTATTCTGATGTAACTAAGATACTGGCAGATTCAGCGACTGAACGCTCGCTCAATTCATGTGGAAAGAAAAATGGTAAATCCCTTTTAATAAATTGAAAGCGTTTACCTAAAATCTATTGTACTGTAAGAATAGTAGAAATTGAAACATTTTTTTAAAAATTTAATAAGAGATGCTTCAATTTCTACTTGGAACTTTATTAATGTTGGATGAGGGTTTGTTTTTCACCGATCACAGCCTTTTCCAAGAGCTCTGCCACGTCATACGTATGAACAATTTCTTCCACTTCTTTTGCTTTCGTTCCATCTGACAGCATCGTTAGACAATACGGACAGCCGGAGCTAATAACCGATGGATTGACGGCTAAAGCCTGCTCTGTACGCGCGACATTAATTCGATGTCCTGTTTCTTCTTCCATCCACATTAAGCCTCCGCCGGCACCGCAGCACATGCCTGTTTCACGGTTGCGTTCCATTTCCACAAGCTTCACGCCCGGAATTGATTTTAAGATTTCCCGCGGCGGATCGTAGACATCATTATATCGGCCTAAATAACAGGAATCGTGGAATGTAATTGTTTCATTGACTTCATATTTCGGAACAAGCTTCCCTTCCTTCACAAGCTTTGCAAGCAGTTCTGTATGATGGTACACTTCCGCTTCAAACCCGAAATCAGGATACTCATTTTTAAAAATGTTATAGGCATGCGGGTCAATCGTAACAATCTTTTTCACTTCATTCTTTTCAAATTCTTCGATATTTTTCGCAGCAAGCTCTTGGAATAAAAACTCATTTCCCAGGCGGCGCGGCGTATCGCCGGAGTTCTTTTCCCTGTTGCCAAGGATGGCAAATTTTACACCCGCTTCATTTAACAATTTTGCAAAAGAAAGAGCAATCTTCTGGCTTCTGTTATCGTATGATCCCATCGATCCGACCCAGAATAAATACTCAAACTCTTCCCCTTGTTTTTTCAACTCTTTTACCGTAGGAATATAAACATCTTCGCGGGCTTCACGCCAATCTTCGCGCTCTTTGCGGTTTAGCCCCCAAGGATTTCCTTGGCGTTCAATATTTGTCATGGCGCGCTGTGCATCTGAATCCATTTTTCCTTCGGTTAAAACAAGGTAGCGGCGAAGGTCAATGATTTTATCAACATGCTCATTCATGACCGGGCATTGGTCTTCACAGTTCCGGCAAGTTGTACATGCCCAGATTTCCTCTTCAGTGATGACATCGCCGATCAGGCTTGGATTGTATGCTAACCCGGCCGCCGCTTCCTCTGCGCCTTTTCCGGCTGACGCAAGGGCCAGCTGATTTCCTTGTGTATGTGCAAACGCAAATGTCGGCACCCACGGCTGCTTTGAAGTAACAGCTGCTCCATAATTTGTTAAGTGGTCGCGGAGTTTTACAATCAGATCCATCGGGGAAAGCATTTTTCCTGTTCCGGTCGCCGGGCACATATTTGTACAGCGTCCGCACTCCACACAGGCGTAAAAATCAATCATTTGAAGCTGAGTAAAGTCCTCAATTTTTCCTACCCCGAATGTCTCCTGAGATTCGTCTTCAAAATCGATTTTCGTTAATTTTCCTTTTTTATCAAGGCGGTCAAAATAAACGTTTGCCGGCCCTGCAATCAAGTGGGCATGCTTTGATTGCGGTACATAGACAAGGAATGCAAGCAAGAATAATAAATGAATCCACCAAGCAATATAAAACAATACAGCTGCACCGCTTTTTCCAACCCACGCGAAAGCAGACGCAATTACGGAGGCAACCGGTTCTGTCCAGCTTACTTCATGTCCGTGCCAAATGATGCTCATGCCGTTGCCAAATAAAACAGAAAGCATTAATCCGCCGATAAAAAGCAATACGATACCTGATTTAAATCCTCTTTTTAGACGGACCAGCTTTTCAATGTAGCGGCGGTAAAAAGCCCATACAACCGCTATTAAAATCATGAGCGTTACGATTTCCTGAAAGAATGTAAAACCAGAATACATAGACCCGAGCGGCAAATGGGAATCAGGCTTTATTCCTTTCCAAATAAAATCTATTGCTCCGAATTGGACAAGTATAAATCCATAAAAAAACATGACGTGGATGGCGCCGCTTTTTTTATCTTTCAAAAGCTTCTTTTGACCGAATACATTCACCCAGATATTTTTAAGACGTTCCTTTACACGATTGTCAAATTCCGTCTTTTTTCCGAGCTTAATGAATGCAATTCTTGTCTTCACCACGTATACAAACAAACTGACAGCGTAAGCGGTTACAAGCAAAAAAGCAAATAGGTTTACCCATAACAACGGGGTCATTAGGTGCAACGCTCCTTTCATTGAAAATTCATTTGCTGCAAACAGTATAAAGATATTTGATGAAAATTTTATCGTTTTAAAATTTTCAGAATAAATCTATAGTTCCATTATATAATGAATGAGCATTCAGTCAATCATTTTTTTTATGGCATAATCGATTCACGAAAATCTGTCATAGATGAACGATTTTCGGAAAGAATAAGAGAAATGAATTGAGGTGCAGATTCAATTGACGTTTATCATCATTAGTATACTATTGATCATCTTATGGCTGACAATTGATTACACAGTTGGAAAAAGAAATCATTTGTCTAAGTTAAAACGAAGAACATTTCCAATACGCGAAAGCAGTCTTCAAATTTTTACAAATGGACCCGAGCTTTTTGATGATTTATTTTCCGAACTGAAAGCAGCCAAACAGCACATTCATATTCTGTTTTACATCGTGAAAAATGATCAATTCAGCCAAGATTTTCTCAACATTTTAAAAGAGAAAGCGAAATCGGGCGTGGAAGTCCGCCTTCTCCTTGACTGGTTTGGCAGCTTGAAAATCTCCCGGAAAGCAATAGATGATTTAAAAACAGCAGGAGTGAAGTTTGCTTTTAGTCATGTTCCAAAACTTCCCTTTCTTTTTTATTCTTTTCAGGCTAGAAACCACCGGAAAATTGCCGTGATCGATGGAAAAATAGGCTATATTGGGGGATTTAATATCGGAAAAGAATACATTAACAAAGATCCGAAGCTGAACCCGTGGCGGGATTACCATTTAAAGGTGACAGGCGAAGGAGTCCATGACCTGCAAAAAGAATTTTTATTTGACTGGTTCAAGGCTACAAAGACAAATTTACAGCATAACAGCACCTATTTCCCAGCGCTGGCTAAAGGTCGGTTTCGCCATCAAATCCTTCCGTATGAAGGTTTATTTCTTGAGGAATCCTATTCTACACTGATCCGAATGGCCGAGTCATCGATCATCATCGGATCGCCTTACTTTATTCCGAGCCCGCGGCTGGTCAGTGATTTAAGAATTGCTTTAAAAAGAGGGATCTCTGTAACGATTCTTGTCCCGTTTATTACGGACCATTTTCTTGTAAAGGAAGCGTCTTTTGTTTATTTTAAGAAGTTGATTAATGAAGGTGCAGAGGTCTATGAGTATATGAAAGGATTCTATCACTCGAAAGTCATCATCATTGATGATTCTATTTGTGATATTGGAACAGCAAACTTTGACAAACGAAGCCTTTTTTTAAATCATGAAATAAATTGTTATGTTTTTGATAAAGTTTTTATCGGCAAGGTAAAAGCGATTTTGCAAAAAGACATCCAAGATGCGAAAAAAATGGAGTTAAGCGATTTGTACCATATCGGGTTTTGGAGAAAGATAAAAGAAGTGGCAGGAAGGTCGCTTTCTCTCTTTTTATAACAACAGCTATTGAGGGCGGCACCGAGAAGTCAGGGTCCGCCCTTCATTTATTTTATCCTGCATAAACAGGCAGTACTGATGGAAGTTTCACTTAATAAGATTTCCTAGCCAAGGAGTTATCAGCTCATAGACTTTAAAACCGAGATAAATGCCGATAATACCCATAACACCTGCAAGTGCAGGCGGCGCCGGAATAGGAAGCTTAAATAAAGCAAAGATAAAACCGACTACAAAGCCTGTAATTAATGATAATATGATGATTTTCACGGTTTCGGTTTCCTCCTTTATCTTTCTTTATTATCACATGAAAACCATTTAGAGAAAAAAGCTCCCGTATTCGTACGAGAGCATTTTTTGTGCTGACATTACATTTTTTCAGGTGCAGAAACTCCTATTAAAGCAAGAGCATTTTTCAACGTAATCTGTACCGCTTTAACAAGTGCAAGGCGTGCTTTTGTTGTCGCTTCATTTTCCGGATCAAGTACTTTTTCCGCATTATAGAAGCTGTGGAATGCGGAAGCGAGATCAAAAATATAGTTCGTAATCCGGTGCGGCATTCGTTTTTGAGCGGCTTCTCCAACGGCTTGCGGGAATTCGCCTAGCTTTTTCAACAGATCTGTTTCTTTTTCAGATTGAATAACAGAAAAATCAGCATTCCGATCAAAAGTTAATCCTTGCTCTTCTCCTTGGCGCAGGATGCTGCAAATTCGGGCATGGGCATATTGGGCATAATAAACCGGGTTTTCATTGGATTGTGAAACAGCTAAATCTAAATCAAAATCCATATGCGTATCCGAACTTCTCATCGCAAAGAAATAGCGCACAGCATCGAGGCCTACTTCTTCAACAAGTTCACGCATCGTAACTGCTTTTCCTGTCCGTTTGCTCATTTTCATTTTTTCGCCGTTTTTATATAAGTGAACGAGCTGGATGATTTCCACTTCAAGAACATCGCGGTCATAGCCGAGCGCCTCAATGGCGGCCTTCATTCGTGGAATATAACCGTGATGGTCTGCCCCCCAGATGTTAATCAATTTTTCAAAGCCGCGCTCAAGCTTATCTTTATGGTAGGCGATATCCGGAGTTAAATACGTATAAGAACCGTCCTGTTTGATTAATACTCTGTCTTTGTCATCGCCAAATTCTGTCGAACGGAACCAAGTAGCTCCATCCTGTTCGTAAATATGGCCGTTATCTTTCAGCGCTTGAAGAGCTTCATCAATCTTTCCATTATGATAAAGAGAAGTTTCCGAATACCATACATCAAATTTTACACGGAAATTCTCTAAATCCTTTTTTAATTTCTCCATTTCGTACTTCAAACCGTATTCACGGAAAAAGTTAAAACGCTCTTTTTCATCAGCATTTACATACTTGTCACCGAACTCTTCGGCTAATTTTTTGCCGATTTCGACGATGTCCTCGCCATAGTAGCCGTCTTCCGGCATTTCTTTTTCAATTCCAAGAGCTTGAAAATAGCGGGCTTCCACCGAGCGCGCCAGATTGTTGATTTGATTTCCCGCGTCATTAATATAATATTCCCGGGAAACGTTAAACCCTGCTTTGTCTAAAATATTGCACAAAGAATCCCCGACCGCTGCACCTCGGGCATGTCCTAAGTGAAGGTCGCCCGTCGGGTTAGCAGAAACAAATTCGACCAAAACTTTTTGGTTTCCGCCGACTGTTGTTTCTCCATAAGCATCGCCTTTATCAAGGATTGTTGGAATCAAGTCTGTCAAATAACTATTATTCATGTAAAAATTAATAAAACCTGGTCCGGCAATCTCGATTTTTTCAATCGATGCTTTTGAACGATCAAAATGGGCTACTAATTCTTCCGCAATCATTCTCGGCGCTTTTTTTGCTACCCTTGCAAGCTGCATCGCCATGTTCGTAGAGTAGTCTCCATGAGATTTTTCCTTCGGAACTTCTAAAATGACATCAGGAATCTCCTCAACGGCAGCAAGATTTGCTTTCAATACGGCCGCTTTGATTTCTTCCTTTAATTTGTTTTGGACTTGCTCGACTATGTTCATTTTCCATCCTCCTCATATCGGATCGTCATATAATATGTACCTGAGTCTTGGCCTTGCATTTGTAAATCGTAAACAAGCTCAAGTGAACCGGTATTTTTATTGAGTGATTTGTTTAATCTTTTCGTAGAAGCAGAAGTTTGCAGGACTCCATAAGGCGTTTCGTATGTTCCTGCTAACGTTTTTTGCTCTTGGAACCTCATTCGCATTTTAATAACTCCGCTTCTTAATATGAGGACTTCCTGACCGGAAATTTTTACGGTTGTGTTAATTCGGCCTTCTTCCAATGCTTCTTCATATTGCAAAAAGGAATTTTCGCCTTTCTGATAATATCGGCCAAATGTAATAAATTCAAAAGTTTCCTTATTCCCATCCTGGTGAATTTCTGTTTTTATCTTAATTTTAACAGGCATTTGTTCCGCTGGACGAAGTGACAACGGCAACACTTCCTTTATTAATGTAAAAAAATCGGCCTTATCTTTGTTATCTATTTATCATCTATTATAACCTTTATAGTATAAATATTCTGTAATGAAAGTGCAAGAAAGCCGGAAATATTGAGTGCTGCAGAAAAACAAAAAACGGAGATCACAGTCTCCGCTTTCAAGATCGGGGCCAGGCCCCTATCGCGCATTAACGCTTTAAAGTATTGTAGTTTCTTGCTCTCTCTTCAAATTTTTTACTTTATCCAGCCTAAAATCATTTCTCTTAAAAGCTTGCTTGCTGTATTGGCTGTTTGTTCAGATTGGTCGTAAATAGGGGCGACTTCTACGAGGTCTGCGCCTACTACTTTTACATCTGAATAAGCAATTTCATGAATGGAAGCCAGCAGCTCTTTTGAAGTAATGCCTCCAGCATCAACTGTTCCTGTTCCAGGAGCATGAGCCGGATCGAGTACGTCAATATCTATGGTGACATATACAGGGCGGCCAGCAAGTTTCGGCAATATTTCTTTTAAAGGCTTATGAACTTCAAATTTTGAAATATGCATTCCAACTTGTTTCGCCCATTCGAACTCTTCTTTCATTCCGGAACGAATCCCGAATGAGAAAATATTTTGCGGACCGATTAAATCCGCAGCTTTGCGAATTGGCGTGGAGTGAGAAAGCGGTTCCCCTTCATAATGTTCACGCAAGTCGGTATGTGCATCCATGTGGATAACCGCAAGATCTGGATATTTTTTGTACATGGCTTTAATAACTGGCCACGAAACTAAATGCTCTCCGCCAATCCCTAAAGGAAACTTTCCATCTGCCAACAATTTATCAACAAATTCTTCAATAAGATCAAGGCTTTTCTGAGCGTTCCCAAAAGGGAGCGGGATATCGCCTGCATCAAAATATTTAACCTCTTCTAACTCTCGGTCTAAATATGGGCTGTATTCTTCAAGACCAATTGAAACTTCCCGGATGCGCGCTGGGCCGAACCGGGAACCCGGCCGGTAGCTGACCGTCCAGTCCATTGGCATTCCATATAGCACAGCCTCGCTCTCCTCATAACTCGGATGGCTCTTAATAAACACATTACCGGAATAAGCTTCATCAAAACGCATTCTGCACCCTCCTAAAGGGGCCAGGCCCCTATTTCGTATTAACGCATTAAAGCGTCAGGGCCTGCCCCACACTGATTTACATTTTTTATTTTGTTAGGTCGCTGACGAACTTCGGCAGTACGAACGCAGCTTTATGGAGTTCTTTTGTGTAGTATTTCGTATCAATGTCATGGAAGCGGTCTTCGCTTACTTCTAAAGGATCATATTTCTTGGAACCGAGTGTAAATGCCCACATACCGCTTGGGTATGTTGGAATGTTGGCAATATACAAGCGTGTAATCGGGAAAATTTCTTTCACATCTCTTTGCACTTTGCGGATTAAATCTGCTTTAAACCATGGGTTGTCAGACTGTGCAACAAAAAGGCCGTCTTCTTTTAACGCTTTTGAAATTCCCGCATAGAAACCTTTTGTAAACAAATTTACTGCAGGACCAACAGGTTCAGTTGAATCAACCATAATTACATCGTATTCATTTTCACTGTTGGCAATGTGCATAAAACCGTCATCAACTTTCACTTCAACCCGCTCATCATCAAGTTTTCCGGCAATTTCCGGCAAATATTTCTTTGAATACTCAATTACTTTGCCATCTATTTCAACAAGTGTCGCTTTTTTCACGCTCGGATGCTTTAACACTTCACGGATTACCCCTCCATCGCCTCCGCCAACAACAAGGACATTCTCTGGGTTTGGATGTGTGAAAAGAGGAACGTGGGCCACCATTTCATGGTACACAAACTCATCTTTTATTGAGGTCATCACCATGCCGTCTAACAAAAGCATGTTGCCCCATTCTTCTGTTTCAACCATATCAAGCTTTTGGTATTCTGTTTGTTCTGTATGTAATGTGCGTTTTACCTTCATCGTAATTCCAAAGTTTTCTGTTTGTTTTTCAGTAAACCAAAGTCCCATTTTTCATCTTTCCTTTCTATAGAATGGCTATTCCTATGTCTAGATTCTTCTTATCTTTCCCCAACATGATAATTACAAACATGAGAAAAAGTATAGTGGAATCTAGCAAAATTGCAAGAAGAAATTTGTTTTTTTCATAGAGAATGTTTAAAAGTCCGCTGTTTTTTTCATACTGTGACTAAGGTATTAATTATGTCATTGTTACCCAGGACAACAGTGAGGTGATTCATATGGAAATTATTACGGATCAGCGATTTCGCAAAACCATTAAATACTTAAGAGCCATAGTGATCCTAAGTTTAATAGGAATTGCCTTCATGCTGCTTATCCTTCTCGGAATTTTCGGTTATGCAAGGCTGCTGGGGCCCCCGCCCCTTGCTGTTCCGCAATCAACACTATACTATTCGGATGACGGGACCGTTATTGGAGAAAGCAACAGCGGCCAAAAAAGATATTGGATTTCTCTTGATGAAATCTCGCCTTCTCTTGTTGACGCGACTATTTCAATAGAAGATAAAAACTTTTATGATCATAACGGCTTTGATTTCAAGCGAATTGCCGGTGCGGTTCTCGCAGATGTAAAAGCGATGGCAAAGGTGCAGGGCGCAAGTACGATCACTCAACAGTATGCCCGAAACCTCTTTCTCGAACATGACAAAACCTGGAAGAGAAAGTTGCTTGAAGCATTTTATACCATCCGGCTCGAAATGAATTATTCCAAAAAAGAGATTTTGGAAGGATATTTAAACACAATTTATTATGGAAATGGGACCTACGGCGCTCAAGCTGCCAGCCAATATTATTTTGGAAAAAACTCTGATGAATTATCTCTTGCTGAGGCATCTATGCTGGCCGGAATTCCAAAAGGCCCTGGAATTTACTCGCCCTTCGCCAATTATGAAAAAGCGAAACAACGGCAAAAAATGGTTCTGAAATCAATGGTTGAGAACAAATATATTAGTTCAGCTAAAGCAAACCAAGCTGCACACGAATCTTTGACACTTAACGGAAAGCATCTTCATCCAAATACAGAGGTGGCGCCTTATTTCCAAGATGCCGTACGGAATGCATTAAAAACAGGATTACATCTTGATGACCGGACGATTGCTTTGGGCGGCCTAAGGGTCTATACGACTCTTAATCTGAAACAGCAGAAAATAGCAGAAGAAACAATCAAAAAACTCATTTCTAAAGATTCAGAAATTCAAGTCGGCCTCGTATCAATGAATCCGAAAAACGGGCACGTACAGGCGATGGTCGGAGGGCGAAATTATAAACAAAGTCCTTTTAACAGGGCTGTTCAAGCAGTTCGCCAACCGGGATCAACAATAAAACCGATTTTGTACTATGCGGCCCTTGAAAAGGGGTTTACCCCGTCAACATTGATGAGAAGCGAACAGACAACTTTTCGATTTGAGGATGGAACGCCGGACTACACACCTCATAATTTTAACAACCAATATGCGAATTCCGACATTACAATGGCCCAAGCGTTAGCTTTGTCAGACAATATTTATGCGGTAAAGACGCATTTGTTTTTAGGCGAAGACACACTTGTGGAAAAAGCAAAGGAGTTCGGCATTCATTCAAAAATGTCAAAAGTGCCGTCTTTAGCTCTTGGAACATCAGGAGTCCGTGTCATAGAGATGGCCAATGCATACAGTCTATTTGCTAATGGCGGCAAAAAGGTTGAACCTGTTTTGATCACCCGGGTGGAGAACCATCGCGGTGAAGTTATTTATGAGAAAAAAGAAGATTCAGAAACCGTGCTGCGCCCTGATCTTGCTTTTGTGATGACGCATATGATGACAGGGATGTTTGACACCAAGCTGAATGGATATGCGAGAGTGACCGGAAGTACGATAATCAATGAAATGACAAGACCATATGCAGGAAAATCGGGGTCAACAGAAACTGACAGCTGGATGATTGGTTTTACCCCCCAGCTTGTTACGGCAGTTTGGACCGGATTTGATAAAGGAAAACCGATCGAACTAACCATTGATAAAATGTATGCAAAAAATATTTGGATTCATTTTATGGAAAATGCCTTAAAGGGTAAGCCTGTAAAAGCTTTTAAGCCACCCCGCGGTGTGGTGGGCGTTTATATCAATCCGGAAAACGGCAAATTGGCAACGGACGGTTGTCCTATAAAAAGGTTCACCTACTTTGCCGCAGGAACCGAACCGACTGAATATTGCACAAAGCATCTTAATGATTCTGACGGATCCAAACATAAAAAGAAAGAGAAAAAACAACCACCGCCATGGTATAAAAGGATATTTGACTGGTCATAAGAGATGAAAAACCTCGGGAAAAATCTTTCCCGAGGTTTTTCGTGTCCTAGTTTTACGTGTGTTTACGTTGAATATAAGTTTACTTTTTTTAACCAAATAGAGCAAGTAGGTGGAAAAGTTTGTTCAAAAATATGTCATAATTCCGTCAAAAAATTGTATGTTTTTCTCAGTTCACATTCAAATCTTTCTTTAACTGTTCTGAAGAACGCTCCCACATGCCGCTGTCATGATTGCGCAAAAAATCGGCCAGCACCGCTTTTGATTTATCGTCCATATGGTCAACAATAATATGGCGTTTTATCGATTTATCTAAACGGTTTACATGCTCAGGAAGCGATTTATAGCCTCTCCTGATTTCTCTGTCAACCGTCATTTCACAAGCAGTTACCCCCGCATAATAAGGGCCTTCTTCTTTTCTGTCAATTGTTACCCAGACAAGCCAATAAGGCTTTCCATTAGGAACCGCTTCCCGATCAGGAATGAACTTTATCCCTTTTTCAACCGCACTTCTGGCATGCATTGCTCCTACATCAACCACAGCTTCCCCGGCCTCGACATCAATAATAATCGGCGATACGTTTTCAAGGCTGAGCACACCTGTTCCAAATCCGCCATGGCCGTCCGTAGGATCATTTTTGATTATCGTAAAACCAATGTTTTTTTTCTTTTTTTCTTCCACTGATTAAAACCTCCTTGTAAAACATCCTTACATTATTCTACCCCATAAACAACTGGTGGAAAAAGTCGTTAAACCCGTTGACTAGTATAGGCAAGACGGTATTGAAAATAGGCTGTATCGTATATTGATTAAGAGGAGTAATAACAAGTATTAAAAAGATCAATGAGCCATAAGCTTCAAGCTGCGTCATTTTTACACGAATGTCAGCAGGAACCAAATCTTCGAGAATCCGGAATCCATCAAGAGGAGGAAACGGAAGAAGATTAAAAACAAACAGCACGAAATTCAATTGAATAAAGATATTGAAAAACTCCGACACAAATGCCGGCATTCCTGCTGCATGTCCCGCTCCTGCAAGAGAGTACCAAACAATAAACCCAACAATGCCTAAAAACAGGTTGCTGAGCGGTCCTGCAACAGAAACAAGAATTCCTGCAAGGCGCGGATTTTTAAAATAAAAGCGGTTAACCGGAACAGGCCTTGCCCAGCCAAAACCGGCAATAAAAATTAAAATTGTCCCCAGCGGATCCAAATGCTGCATTGGATTTAACGTTAATCTTCCCTGTTTTTGTGCTGTCGGATCTCCGAATTTATAAGCAACATACGCATGGGCAAACTCATGCAGTGTGAATGCAATAATTAATGTAGCAGCAACATACGGAATTTCCTGTAATGAATATGCTAAAAATTGTTCCACTTCCTCGGCTCCTTTGCTTCGTTTCTAAAAAATATGCTTCTAAACCGCTGTTTATTTATGTTTAAAGTATACATGAACAAATCGCTGATGTGATAAGGAGACTTGAAAAATCTTGCACTTTTCTTAAAAATATGAAAAACTACTTCTAGAATATAGCTACACTTGTAATGTCAAGGAGGAACAAATATGCCATATGTAACTGTAAAAATGCTGGAAGGGCGCACTGAAGAGCAAAAGAAAGCACTCGTTGAAAAAGTAACCGACGCCGTCAGTGAAACAACGGGCGCCCCTAAAGAAAAGATCGTTGTTTTTATTGAAGAAATGTCAAAAAACCACTACGCTGTTGCCGGAAAACGACTCAGCGACGAGTAATACAAAAAGCTAAGCCCAACTATCATTGGAGCTTAGCTTTTTGTTTGAGTTTCTCAATGTATAAGTAGGCTTCCTCGATTTCGTCTTCTGTATAGCGCTGCTTGCTTTTTAGTGTATAAATTTTCTCCCGAACTTCTTCTTTTGTTAAATTATCAAAATATAAGACCGTCGAAACAAGCTCTAAAAACCTTGCACTTTGACTGTTCATATCTGTTAAGCAGTCTGCTAAATAAGGCATGTCAATCTCATTTAAACTCAAAAACTCTTTGCCTGACTCTGTCAGTGTGTAGCGATATTGATAATATCCGCCTTTTTTTTCTTTTACTTCATTCAAAAATCCCATATTGCAAAGTTCTTCGACTCTTAAAGTCAATTCTTCCGAATATGGACCATAGAAGTGAAATTGAAATCTTTCTTGAAAAGGAAAAGCAATTTTTTTAGCAATGTAAATAATTTTTTGCAGCTTTTTCCGTCCGATTATTTCCCCTGCTGCTGCAACAGCATACATTATTTTTGCATGATCTTTTAACAAAACTCGTCATCTCCTACTCCGTTTAATACCGCGTGTTGATGATAATGGCTTGTTAGTCTGCTCTATACTAGCAGTTAAATCTCCAAAAGTGTGCGAATTTGTTTCTTTATATTTCTCTTTGTACGATCGTCGTAAATCAAGTCAGCAGGATAATACAGCTTGTGGTCTGTTCTTCGTTTTCCTGAAATGGCATCAACAATCTCCGATTCTCTCGATAGCTCCCGAATGTCTCCATTTTTCATCAGCAAATGGATCGGCAGCCTTTCTTCTTCTTCTCCCGGACGGTAAAAATCGGATGGCAAATCGGACGAAGAATCGACGACAAGATAATATTCCGGATCCAATCCGGCTTTGGCAAACAAAGAGGACAACTCCGCCAATTTCTTATACTCTTTTGCCGGATCAAACTCAACATACTTAAATAAATTCCGGTTCATAAACCTGCGGCATAAATCACTCAAAATCGGATCTTTTTCATCCTGCCAAATTTGAAAATAGTATTGGAACACAGCTTCATCCAGCTTTAAATAATCTTGCAACGTACAATTTCCCTCAAACAATGAATAAAAATGAACAGGAGGCAATGAAAAAGAATATGATTTCTCATAAAGATGTTTTGCGCGATGAAGGATTTTTGTCAAGATAACTTCTGCACTCCGTGTGACCGGGTGGAAATAAACCTGCCAGTACATTTGATACCTGCTCATTATGTAATCTTCAACTGCATGCATTCCGCTATGTTTAATAACAACTTGATCTTCCCTCGGACGCATGACACGCAAAATCCGTTCCATGTCAAAATGCCCATAGCTGACCCCTGTAAAATAGGCATCACGCTGCAAATAATCCATCCTGTCCGCATCAATCTGGCTTGAGATCAAGCTGACAACCAGTTTGTTTTTATACGTTTTTGCAATAACTTCCGCTACTTTTTTCGGAAAATCCTCAGATACTTTTGAAAGAATTTTATTAACTTCTGTATCTCCTAATATAATTTTAAGGGTAAATTCTTCGTGGTCGAGGTCAAAAACTTTTTCAAACGAATGGGAGAATGGACCATGGCCAAGATCGTGCAGCAGACCCGCACATAGTGACAACAATCTCTCTTCTTTGTTCCATTCCGGCCTTCCGTCAAAAACATCATCAACAATACGCCGGATAATCTCGTAAACTCCCAGAGAATGAGTAAACCGGCTGTGCTCCGCGCCATGAAATGTAAGAAAAGTAGTTCCGAGCTGTTTAATTCTGCGCAGACGCTGGAATTCTTTCGTGCCGATTAAATCCCAAATGACTTTATCACGAACATGAACATAACGGTGAACCGGATCTTTAAAAACTTTTTCTTCACTTAATTTCTCAACCGAATAGTCCATTTTTTTACCCTCTTCCTGAATATCCCGTTCTGCTTTTTTACAAGCTTTCTCCTTGAATTTTTTGTCCATTTCACATTTTTTTCTTTTTTCTATTATATCCGGTTTCTATCATCAATTCATCTCAATTTCTGGCATATTTCGACGTATATTTCGACAAAACGCCGCACTACAAAAGAATAAAAAATCACCTAAAAAGGTGATTTATTTTTTTAGTTTTTTCTCAATTTTTTCTATCAATTCCTCTTCAGTTAATGCAGCCACTGGACGGTTGTTAACAAACGTGAATGTTTTTTTCCGTCCTGGTCCGCAGTAAGATTGGCAGCCAATGACTATTTTTGCTTCCGGATCAAGTTTTTTTAACCGGGGAATTAACGTTTTTAAGTTTACTGCTTGACAATCATCGCAAACACGAAATTCGTTTGCCATTTATATTACAACCCTTTCTGCGGTCTGATCTCTTCAATAATGCTAAAGGGTATTTTACAGTTTCCACCCAGCTAATGCAAGCTGAAAACACTGCTAAACGAGAGTAAATTCATTTTGAACGGGTGTAATCACCTGCTGAACGGGAGTAAATGCGCTTTGAACGGGAGTAATCTCCTGCTGAACGGGAGTAAATGCGCCTTGAACGGGAGTAATCACCTACTGAACGAAAGTAAATGCTTCTTGAACGAAATATATTACTAAAAAATCTACTATCCTTTCATTCCTGCTGTATAAAACTTGAAATAACTGGACAAGATAAGACTAGAACTTTTAAATAATCGCAAATTTTATACAATTAAGGGAGTTGAAGAAATGAAAGTTCGTCAAGATGCATGGACAGATGAAAATGATTTATTACTAGCAGAAACTGTTTTACGGCATGTAAGAGAAGGAAGCACACAATTAAATGCATTTGAGGAGGTTGGCGATAAGCTTAACCGAACATCTGCAGCATGCGGTTTTCGCTGGAATGCAGTTGTCCGCCACCGCTATGAAAAAGCATTGCAGCTGGCGAAAAAGCAGCGCAAACAAAGACAAAGAATTCTTGGAAAAGACCAAAGCGGCAAGAAAAAGCTTCTTTATAACCCGCCGGCTCCAACTATCGAAGATTTATCACCTATCGAAGCAGCTGAGACAATGGACGTACAAGTTCCTGTTACTGTTCCGGAAGCCAGTTCAGAACATGAGAGTACGGCAGTTTCCCAAAATGCACTGACAATGAGCATGGTGATTTCTTATTTACAAAACTTAGATAGTTCTAATCTTCAAGCTGATATTTTAAAAATTGAGAATGAAAGATTAAAGCGAGAAAACTCTGATTTGAAAAAACAAAACGAAGAGCTTGAAAATAAGATCAGCGAGCTAGAACAAAATACAGTCACCATGCAGGAAGATTACGAGACGCTGATGAAGATTATGAACCGGGCAAGAAAGCTGGTATTATTTGAAGAAGAGGACCGTCCGGCGACAAAATTTAAAATGGACCGGAATGGAAACTTAGAAATGGTTGCAGAATAATCATTTCAACTAAATAAGAAAATTGGGAAGGAGAAGGCAACAAGCCCTCGAATTTCATAGAAAACATTTTTACTACCAATCCTAAATATGTCTAATTAAAAATAATAACCAACAAAGAAACCGCTGCCAATTGGTCTGCGGTTTTTTTCTATTTGTCTATCTTCAGCGCTTTTTGGGGTTAATCAAGACGCTTGCGCAATCTTATCTTTCAATCAATCCCAACATTTTTTCGTTTCGTTCAATAACACGGTTGTAATAGCTATCAAAAAGCGGAATTTCCGCTTCTGTCAGCTGGCCCGCATAAAAATTCGCACTGTACTGTTTTAGAACTTTTAAAAACCGGAGCATCACATCTTGAATAGTGAGATCTACTCCCAGCAACTCGGATAATGAAGCCATAACATCAGGCTTAATTTTCGGATATTGAAATTTCGTTTGTACTTGTTTTTTCGAAATTGAATAAAACTCTTTCAGCAGCTGAGCTCTTTCGCTCCCGCTTCCATTCACACACAGATAGATTTGTACGGCTACTCCGCTTCGAAGGCGCCGCTGTGAAATTCCCGCAAATTTCTTTCCTCCGATGCTTAAATCGTAGCTTCCCGGGCAGTAGGAGCCGTAAATTTCTTTCGCTTCAATTTCCTTTTGAAAGTCAGCAAACATTTCTTTGACAAGAAGCCACATTGTGTCATAGCCTCGATTTATATCAATTCCTTTTTCTTTTTCAGGAAGAATAAGAGAGAGGTTCAATACCCCTTCATCAAGAACGACTGCAAGCCCGCCGGAATTTCGGACAATATATTGATAACCTTTTGATTCAAGGAACTCAAGCCCTTCCTCTAAGTGTGGCAGCCTTGAATCTTGAATGCCTAATACAATGGTATGATGATGGACCCAAGATCTCGCCGTTGCCGGAGCCAAGCCTGTTCCTACCGAAGCACAAAGAGCATCATCCATGCCAAAAGACTGCAGCGCACTAAAGTGAACGCCTAAAGCTGATTGATCGATAACCCGCCACTCTTCCTGACGCAATAACGAAAGCGCCTCGTCCATAGTTGTTACTCCTTTATACACAGCTAAGTTTTGTAACCATAACATTATATCATATTTAGACGGAAGCCCTTAAAGGGGAAAATTGTAAATTATGCTCGTTTTTTGTAAAAATAACTCATTGAAAAAAGACTTCGAACAATTAAAAATAATGAAGCAGGAGAAAAATCCCCTGCTTCATCTTACTGCTACAGCGCTTGAGCAGCTGTAATTAATGAGAGTTTGTAAACGTCCTCTTCATTACAACCGCGAGAAAGGTCGTTTACAGGACGGTTTAATCCTTGAAGAATCG
The DNA here is from genome assembly GCF_000724485.1 of Bacillus methanolicus MGA3. Classification (GTDB taxonomy): domain Bacteria; phylum Bacillota; class Bacilli; order Bacillales; family Cytobacillaceae; genus Bacillus_Z; species Bacillus_Z methanolicus_A. Next base: position 3,245,989 of record NZ_CP007739.1, read on the forward strand.
GTCCAATGGCTTCAAAGTTTCCTAATCGCTGAGCAATTTTGTATCCAATATTTCCTGCCTCAAGGCTTGGGAATACAAATACATTTGCATCTCCTTGAATTGGTGAATCCGAAGCTTTCTTTTTCGCAACAGATGGAACAAACGCAGCATCAAACTGGAATTCTCCATCTAAAACAAGTTGTGGATCGCGTGATTTTGCCTCTTGAACGGCTGCAGCAACTTTTTCTGTTTCCGGTGATTTTGCAGAACCTTTCGTTGAAAAACTTAACATAGCAACACGTGGTTCAATATCAAACATTCTTGCTGTTTTTGCACTTTCAATCGCAATTTCTGCTAAATCATTGCTGTCAGGAGCAATATTAATGGCGCAGTCTGCAAATACATATTTTTCATCTCCGCGCACCATGATGAATACACCGGATGTTTTGCTCACGCCTTCTTTTGTTTTAATGATTTGCAAAGCAGGACGAACCGTATCTGCTGTCGAATGAGCCGCACCGCTTACTAAGCCGTCTGCTTTGTTTGTATAGACAAGCATTGTTCCAAAATAGTTTTCGTCAAGCAAAATTTTGCGTGCGTCTTCTTCTGTTGCTTTCCCTTTCCGTCTTTCAACAAATGCTTGGACAAGTTCGTCCATCATCGCATAGTTTGACGGATCATAGATTTCCATTGCGTCCAATGATACGTTAAGGCTACGAGCTTTCGCCTGAATTTCTTCAATATTTCCGATAAGAATTGGTGTTAAAACATTCTCTTCTGCGAGTCTTCCCGCTGCTTTTAAAATGCGTTCATCCATTCCTTCCGGAAATACAATTTTTAAATTTTTCCCTGTAATTTTTTGCTTTAATCCTGCAAATAAATCACTCATTTTCAAAATCCTCCTTACATCTACATTGTTAGCATACTTCACCCAATTTAAAATTCAATTATTTGCATTTATGTAAGCGTTTTCAACTAAAATGTTTTTGTATTGAAAACTTTCATAATAATTTTGAAACAACCGCTTGTGCTTACAACATTATTAATATCCGCAAACAATTAAAAAAATATCCTTCTTTCATACTTTGAAAACGTGATCTTGCTAATTTTAAGTGTTTATTCACTTTTGTTTAGGCAAAACTATGTTATAGTATGGTTATCATTAGATTTTAGGAGTGATAGTGAATGAGTGAAGCAACACTAACTCTCGATGGCTGGTATAGTTTGCATGATTTCCGCGCAATGGATTGGACTGCATGGAAAATGCTTTCTAGTGATGAACGCCAAGCAGCCATTCATGAGTTTTTAGGCCTTCTTGAAAAATGGAACGCAACTCAAAACCGCAAAGAAGGAAGCCACGTTCTATACACAATTGTTGGCCAAAAAGCAGATTTCATGATGATGATTTTACGCCCTACAATGGAAGAATTAAATGAAATTGAAACTGAATTTAACAAAACGAAATTAGCTCAATATACAATTCCAACCTATTCTTACGTATCTGTGGTTGAACTTAGCAATTACTTGCCTTCTGAAGAGGATCCTTATAAAAATCCTCAAGTTCAAGCGCGTCTTTATCCAATTCTTCCGAAATCAAAATATATTTGTTTCTATCCAATGAACAAGCGCCGTCAAGGCAATGACAACTGGTACATGCTTCCGATGGAAGAGCGCCGCAAATTAATGAAAAGCCACAGTATGATCGGCCGCAAATACGCAGGCCTTGTGAAGCAGATCATTACAGGTTCTGTCGGATTTGATGACTATGAGTGGGGCGTTACGCTGTTTTCAGATGATGTTCTTCAGTTTAAGAAGCTTGTTTACGAAATGCGCTTTGATGAGGTCAGCGCACGTTACGGCGAATTTGGTTCCTTTTTTGTAGGAAATCTTCTGGAAGAAGACCGAATCAGCAAATTTTTACACGTAAATTAAAAAATTATCAAGCTCTCGGCAATAACTTGCCGAGAGCTTTTTTGTCCAGCTTCTTGCCAAGCCCAAGGATTCATTTGACAAATCACTAAAAAGATTACATGACTTAAAGGATTAATGAAGCGGGACTACACCATTCTTTTTATGCATAAACTTCAAAGCGAAACATATGTATGAAACAGTGGATATTATCTTAGTTATATTCAGTACCGAAAGTCATTTCACCAACGAAATCTTCCAGGATGTAAAGAGAGGTGAAAGACAGAAAAGAATGTTTACAAAATCAATGCATGCGTTATAAATTTCACCGCTTTTTCATACCAACTGCAAGATTATCCAAGTGTTTATTAAGAAATTTCATTTTGATTCGGATATTTAGGAGGGAACTGCATGAATCAAACGAATCCTTATGCAAATTATAGTACCTATCCTCAAGGCTTTGGCAATTTTCAATATGTGGCTCAAGGCCAGGGCCTGCGCCAGCAAGCAGGCTTTGGTTCACAACAGCATGGCTTTCCGTCTCCGCAAGCTGGAGGACCTATGTATAGCGTTCCTATGCCGCAAAGTACGCCTACAACAGGGCCCCAAATACCGGGAATGCTTCCCATAGAAGAATCATACATTGAGAATATTCTTCGTTTGAATAAAGGAAAGCTTGCGACTGTTTATATGACATTTGAAGACAAAGAATCGAAAGTTTTCAAAGGGATTATTGAAGCAGCCGGAAGAGATCATCTTATTATCAGTGACCCGCAAACCGGAACACGCTATTTGCTGCCTATGGTTTACTTAAACTACGTTACTTTTGATGAAGAAATCGAATATGTATATCCATTTAGCGGCGGGCCTGGACTGGCATCATATCCTCCGAGGTAACGCTCAAAAACAAAGGGTCAGACCCCTCCAATACAATATATAGACAAATACTATTAAACCACTCTATATATTGTCGTTGTTGGAGGGAGCCAGACCCTTTTTTTATAAATATTTCGCAGCTGCAATCACAAGCAGCACCCAAGCAGCAAGAAATGAAATTCCTCCGAATGGAGTAATTGCCCCGAGAACACTGATCCGGGTTACACTTAGAACGTAAAGACTTCCTGAAAACAACACAATCCCAATGAACATGAGCCAACCGGACAAGGACAACAGAGAATTAACCGGGACCTTACCCAAAAGAATACCGATGACCAATAATCCGGCAGCATGAAACATTTGATATGTAACACCGGTCTTCCATATTTCCATATATTTAGGCTCGATTTTCCCTTCCAGTCCATGCGCTCCAAAAGCTCCTAAAGCTACTGATAAAAAAGCATTAATGGCTCCTAGTATAATAAAAAGTTTCATTTTTCTCCCCCATTTCCAAATTGAATTTTCATATACTTAGGTACACAGCAAACATGATTTTCAAAAATCGAAAATTGACTCACCGTTTGCGTCATCTTCCATCTCCATGCGCCGGGGCGGTTGAACGTGCAACGTTCCTGACGTAGAGGCAGACACAAACTTGGAAGATTCCACCTGTGCCGTCAAATCGGTTTGTGACTCTTCTAAAATTAAGTCACACATCGTTTTAATCGCATAAATTTTTTCTCTAACCAACGAAGCGGATGAAATACTTTTTGCCGCCTGTAATTCGTGTTCGATCTTTCCCAGCAGTTTCTGTATAGAAATATTCATATTTCCACCTCATCAAACGGTCTTCAAAATTAAGCTTTCATAGAACGTTTTACATAAACTATTCTTTATCATACAATATTTTTCTTTCGGTAGCACCATTACAACTCTTCTCTTTTTACTTTCACTTTAACAAAAAGAAAGAACAGCTGCCAATGCAATGGAGACAGCTGTTATATGTTATTTTGTCTGTTTCACGTGAAACATGTCATTTACTGTGGAAAAGAGGCGGAGCTGCGCCAACAAAAAAAGAAATGACAACCTATTTTTAGCAAGATACATGTTTTAGCTTTGTAAATATTTTGTGCTTGGCTCCGCTCACACCGCCTTATTTATGTTGGGGTTTAGTTTTAAAATGAAACCTATTTCCATGTTAGGGTTGGGAATTTAAAACTCATGCTCGTTTTTTATCAAATATTCTCAATCTGCCAGTCAATTTCTTTTTCGCCCAATTCATTCAATATTTTATTAATTTTTGAAAAAGGACGGCTTCCAAAAAAGCCTTTGGAAGCAGACAAAGGGCTCGGATGAGGAGAAGTAATGACAAAGTGTTTATCGTTGGTTATCAATTTTTGCTTTTTCTGTGCCGGACGGCCCCATAATACAAAAATAACCGGCTTTTCCCGTTCATTTAATAGAGTGATAATGCGATCCGTGAAAGTTTCCCAGCCTTTCCCTTTATGCGAAAGAGCCTGTCCTTTTCTTACGGTTAAGACAGTATTAAGGAGCAAGACACCTTGCTTGGCCCACTTTACTAAATATCCATTATTCGGAATAAAGCATCCGAGATCATCGTTTAACTCTTTAAAAATGTTTTTCAAAGACGGCGGAATGTCAACCTCAGGCTTTACGGAAAAACTGAGGCCATGCGCCTGGTTTGGGCCATGATATGGATCTTGGCCCAAAATCACTGCTTTTACATCCTTAAAAGGGGTTAAGTGCAAAGCATTGAATATTTCGGTTTTAGGAGGATAAATCGTTTTCGTTTTATATTCTTCCTCAAGAAAAGATTGCAGCTTTATAAAATATGATTTCTTAAATTCACCTGCTAAAAGCGGTCCCCAGTCATTCCTGAAAGTTTTTTCGGTAAATTCCAAATCACTCACCTGTTTATCGATAGTTTATCCAATTATCCCCCGCTTACCGGCGGAATAAAAGCGATTGTATCTCCATCTTTGATGACTTCTTCATTTCTTGCAAATTCTTCATTAATGGCTGTCATTACAGATTTCGGTATTTCAATCCCAAATTTTTCAGCAATTAACTTTTTTAGTTCTGCAATTGTCTTACCGCTTGCATCTATCTGCACAAATTCTTCGCCGACCAAATCCCGCAAATGAGCAAAAAATAAGATTTTATTCATCTAAATCTACCACCTCCGGTTTTCCAGTCGGGTAAGCGACGGTTTCCAGCTGGTTGCCGACCCATTCTTCCCCGTCTTCCCAATGTTCCTTTTTCCAAATTGGCACAATTTCTTTGATTCTCTCAATTGCATAGCGATTAGCTTCATAAGCGTCAGCACGGTGGGGAGTCGATACCGCAATCACGACAGCAACATCCGTAATATCTAATTTCCCAACTCTATGAGTAATCGCAACTTTTGCACCTTTCCACCGCTCCTGGATTTCGTTTCCAATCTGCTCCAATTTTTTTACAGCCATTGCCTCATATGCTTCATAAATAAGGAACAGCGTCTTTTTTCCATTTGTCAGCTCGCGCACCGTCCCGATAAAAGTCGTGATAGCGCCAGCCTCACGCTGAATAACCTTATCAATGACCGACTGAATGTTGATTGGTTCTTTCGTTATTTCGTAATTCATCCTGTTCACCCCATATTTTTAAGCATTACCGGGTCTAATTTTGACACATATGAGCAGTCCACTTATTTTGTCATTTACCTTTCTTATTTGTATTCTGTATTTTAAACGAATTTCCTTTTATATTTTTTGTTTCAGGATCAAGACAAGAGACTTGCCTTCCCTATCTTAATTTTCATTTACCTTTTCTTTTTTTCATGGTGCATTCTTAGGGCGTGTTCATATTCGTTTGTTTGATTCATGTTATATAAATACTCTTCCTTCAGCGTAAAAGGAAATTCGTCTTCCTTCACAATTTTTGTATTCACCATCTGAAGGAAATGCCGGATTTTTAAATTTTCATCATCCAGGGCGCGATTCACCGCTCCAATTGTTTCTTTTCGATAGGCGGCGTATAGAGGATGAAGCGTTCCGGAAACTTCAGGGACGGCTGCTTCGTATTCGTCAAGTGTTTGCAAAAGAAATTCCCCAAGTTGGGCGGAGATAAAAGGCATGTCGCAAGCAACAATTAAATTCTTTTCATTTTTGCTTTCAGCCAGACCAGCCTGAATTCCAGCCAGAGGTCCTTTTCCTTTGATTTTATCCTCAACCATAGGAAGATTCAGAAATTGATAATCTGCAAAATTATTGGTTACGATAATAATTTCAGTGGTTATTTTTCTAATTTCTGCAGCGATTCGTTCAATGATTGTCAATCCATCTATTTTTAGCAGCGCCTTATTTGTTCCCATTCTCCTTGATTTTCCCCCGGCAAGAATTATTCCCGTTGCTTGCACTTTTATCACCTCTTTATTAGCAGCCGTTTTCAGTGGTAAAGGGGTGGAGCTGTTGTTTTTAAATGAAGCCTATTTCCATATTTAGGGTAGGAGTTTAAAACTCATGCACAATTTCTGATGATTTTGCATACTATCATAAAATTTCGGTTTTTTCATTCAATAACCTTCATTTCGCGTTACTTATTCCAAAGCCCTTTCGTTTCTAAAATTTTGTACTCTCTTTTTGTAGTGATATAATTTAAAAATAAACCAATATTTGGACAATTAGACTACGAGGAGGAAGCATCTAATGACAATGAAAAAAGTAATGACGATTGCCGGATCCGATACAAGCGGAGGCGCCGGCATTCAGGCAGATTTAAAAACATTCCAAGAGCTCGGCGTCTATGGCATGACAGCGCTGACAACGATTGTGACAATGGATCCTAAAAACCACTGGCATCATAATGTGTTCCCAATTGCAATTGAGACATTGGAAGTACAATTAGAAACAATCCTTTCGGTCGGAATTGACGCGATGAAGACAGGCATGCTCGGATCAGTTGAAATCATTGAATTAGCAGCCAAAGTAATTGATGAAAATAAATTGGACAAAGTCGTCATTGACCCTGTTATGGTATGTAAAGGGGAAGATGAAGTGCTTCATCCGGAAACAGCGGAAGCTTTAAGAGAAGTGCTTGTCCCGCGAGCAACAGTCGTTACGCCAAATCTTTTTGAAGCGTGGCAGCTTGCAAAAACAGGTCCAATCAAAACAATTGATGATATGAAAGAAGCTGCAGCAAAAATCCATGAACTTGGTGCAAAATATGTGCTCATAAAAGGCGGAAGCAAACTGCAGCATGAAAAAGCAGTCGACCTTCTATATGACGGAAAAGAGTATCAATTTTTAGAGTCTGAAAAAATCGATACAACCTATACTCACGGAGCCGGTTGTACGTATTCTGCCGCTATTACTGCAGAACTGGCAAAAGGAAAGACTGTTTTTGAAGCTGTGAAACTAGCAAAAGATTTTATTACGGAAGCAATTCGCCACGGCTTTAAATTAAACCAATATGTCGGACCGACTATGCATTGCGCATACCGCAAATTTGGCGCAGGCCGTCTTGAACATGCTGCAAATTAAGTAATGACTGCAACTTAAACCACGGTGCCGCCCTCGATTTTCATCAAAAGCAAAGAGGCTGTCTTTTAAGGGTCTGACCCCATGTGTATTATCAATATATAGCACATTTATCCAACATTAAGTCCTATATATTGTGTTATGGGGTCTGACCCTTAGGCTTTTAAGACGGCCTTTTTTTTTAGGACCTTGCCCTTATTTTGCGTTAAAGCAGTAAAGTATAGAGGGACTGTCCCTCTATTGAATTCATCATCCGCTCTGATAAGCGTCAGTTTCGCATTTGTGAGCAATTTTTAGTATGATAAATAAAAAGCGCAAGCGTTTTCGGAACAAGCGTAATTTATTCCTGAGATAATTTTTCTAAAAGCGGCGATCCCGTTCTGATAGATATTTTTGTGTTGAAAGGAGAACTCTCCGATGGAACCTGTGATTTCTGAAAAAGTTCAAAATGAAATCAATTCATTTGCCAATAAAAAGGTTTATTTGCATTTAGAAACAACCAATGGGGCATATGCTTCCCACTATAATCAATCCATTTTTTCTGCTGGAGCTTTTATCCGAAATGCCCAAATTCAATACGAACACGGGAAAATTACCGGAAATGGCCCATACCGTGTTGGACTTAAAATGGAATTTGGATGGGTGTATGCAGAAGGAATTACCCATTTTGAAATCGACGAAAACGGGCGGCTTTTGCTCGCCGGCCATGATTTTAACGGCAAACTCGCAGTAGCGCTGCAAATCAGCCTGACCCCATTTGAATAATCAAAACATTTGAAAGGAGCATAAAAGTGGAGAATGAACGGCAAATATTAATTGTTTTCCCCCATCCTGACGATGAAGCATTTGGTGTTTCCGGCACAATTGCCTCATATACCCGAAATGGGATACCTGTAACATATGCATGTCTGACACTCGGAGAAATGGGGCGGAATATGGGAAATCCCCCGTTTGCTAACAGGGAGAGTCTTCCGAAAATCCGAAAGCAGGAGCTTCAGGAAGCTGCAAAAATTCTCGGCATTAAAGACTTAAGAATGATGGGATTAAGAGATAAAACGATTGAGTTTGAGGATGAAGAGAAATTGACGAAAATGATATCTTCTCTCATTGAGGAATTAAATCCATCGTTAATTATCACGTTTTATCCTGGCTATTCTGTACACCCCGACCATGATGCAACAGGTGCCGCAGTTGTCAGAGCAGTTGAGCGGATACCGGAACAAGACCGGCCGAAACTCCATTGCGTTGCCTTCTCCAACAATTGCGAGGAGGAATTGGGGCCACCGGATATCGTGAATGATGTCAGTGCAGTAAAAGATATAAAAATGAAAGCTATGAAAGCCCATAAGTCACAAACGCAGGCTATGACAGCAGAAATGGAGGAAAAACTGAAAAAGAATGATCCACAAGTTCTCGCTTGGCTGCAAAACGAAAGATTTTGGACGTATAATTTTTCTGCTCCAACAAATACTTTTCATCCGCCTTTGTAAAAAACGAGCAGGAGGGCGGTGTCTAACCTCCCCTGCTCCGCCAGTTGAAGAAAAGCTGACCGAAAACAAGCGACAACCTCTGTATGTGAGGTCAAATATGATCGGTCAGCTTCTTTACTTTACATTAGATGTTTTGCAAGTTCTTCTTTTTCCTCATCAGATAGCATCTGTTCAGCCATAGGGAAGAGGACATTTTCTTCTTTCATAAAATGCTCAGTTAAAATCAAATATGCGTTGATGACATAGGAAGCTAATTCTTTTGCCTCCTCCTTGTTCACTTCCTCATCTAACATTTTTGTTTTTTCAAGAAATGCGGCAATATTCCGTTTTGCTTGGTCGTGTTCATACTCCATTACTGCAATAGGACCAGTCGTGTTTCCGATATACTTCGACATCATTGGAAACAGTACGCCTTCTTCACGCTCCGAATGCGGGTCAAGATGAGAAAGAAATAATGTTACTTTTTCGCGCAGCTGCAATAATTCTTCTTTCCAATTCGATTGTTCATCATTATTTCCAATTTGCTTCGCAGCATCAAATAATGCCTGTTTTTCCTCATTTAATGGTCCATGCTCAGCTACTAATTGCTGAAGAGCAGGACATAAAGCTACCGAACCATTTTGCAACATATGGCAAGGAGAAAATTCCATCGCGATTACCTCCTAAAATGTCTATGTTTCTTATTGTATAAATGATTTCAAAGAAATGATGTGACTTTCATCACTGAATGCCCTTTCAATATGTTTTTTCATTTTATATATTTGAATACAGAAATCAAGCGATGAAAATATCGAGTTGGCCAGTTGGGGTTTCGTTAGACCGATTAGAAAAATCTGTTGTATTGATGCAAAAAACTTTTTCAAAAATGAGTGATTACTCACTTTACAAACTTTCTATTTCAATTTAATCTGTAAGTGAGTGATTACTCACATTAAAAAATGAGGTGAAACTATGCGAAATGATGAAGTCATTGTTTCCACAAGGAATGTTTTTAAGTCATTCGGTAAACAGAATGTCTTAAAAGATATTAACCTGGAAATTATTCGCGGGGAAATATTCGGCCTTCTTGGCCCATCCGGTGCAGGCAAAACAACACTCGTAAAGCAGCTGGTGGGGCTTGATTTGCCAACAAGCGGAGAAAATTTTGTTTTTCAAAAACGGATGCCTTCTTTGTCTCTTATTGAAAGAATCGGTTATATGGCTCAATCCGATGCGTTATACGGGGAACTTTCAGCAAAAGAAAACCTTGAATTCTTTGCAGCACTATATGGATTAAAAGGAAAGCGGCGTCAAACAAGAATAAAAGAAGTGATGGAAATTGTCGAGTTATCAGAGCATCTCAACAAACTCGTTTCCAATTATTCAGGCGGAATGAAACGGCGTTTATCGCTGGCGATTGCCCTGCTTCATGAGCCCGAACTTCTTATCCTTGATGAGCCTACTGTCGGCATTGATCCGGTTCTCAGAAAAAACATTTGGAACTCTTTTTATGATCTTAAGAAAAAAGGCACAACATTAATTGTTACCACACATGTGATGGATGAAGCGGAAAAATGTGACCGGCTCGGAATGATTCGCAACGGGGAACTAATCGCAGTCGGAACCCCTGATGAATTGAAGATAAACACAAATACTGCAACTCTTGAAGAAGCCTTTCTAGTATATGGAGGTGTGGAGTCATGAGAGTAGGTGCGCTGATCATCCGTATTTTACGGCAATTTATCCGCGACAAACGAACTATGGCTTTAATGATTTTTGCCCCGATTTTAGTTCTGACAATGCTTCATCTCGTTTTTAACGGAAAGGACTACGAGCCGAAAATCGGACTCGTCAATGTTCCACAGGCTGTTCAAGATCAATTAAACTTACAAAATGCGCATCTATCAAATTATAAAAATAGTAAACTAGCAAAAAAAGAACTTGAGGAAAAAAAGCTGGACGCTTACATTGTGTTTGATCGGCAAATCCCGTCCATCATGCTCGAAGGAAGCGACCCTAGTGTCAATGGAGCTGTTTTAAAATGGTTCCAAGAAGCATTCAAGCCTCTTCAGCAAACTGGAACAACAATGGAACCATACATCAGCTATTTGCATGGGTCCAAAGATATGGGGCAGTTTGATTACTTTGGGCCGGTGCTGCTCGGATTTTTTGTCTTTTTCTTCGTATTCTTGATTGCCGGAGTTTCATTCTTAAGGGAAAGAACAACCGGTACGTTGGAAAGGCTTCTATCAAGCCCGCTGCGCCGCTGGGAAATACTCACTGGTTATATTCTCGGCTTTGGAATTTTTACGATGCTTCAGGCTGGGATTATTGCTTGGTACGCCATTTATGTCCTCGGTATGTTAATGGAAGGGTCATTTGGCTATGTCTTGCTGATCACTTTGCTTTTGTCCTTGACAGCTTTAACACTTGGAATCTTTCTGTCGGCATTTGCAAATAATGAATTGCAAATGATTCAATTCATTCCGATCGTCGTAGTGCCGCAAATTTTCTTCTCCGGATTGTTTAACCTTGAAACCATTTCCAAATGGTTAAGCTGGATTGGACCGTTCACTCCGCTCTATTATGGCGCGGATGCACTCCGAGATGTCATGGTTAGGGGATACGGCTGGAATGATATTTATGTTGATTTACTCGTCCTTGCAGGTTTTTCTGCCATATTTATCACGTTAAATATTTTTGCGTTAAAGAAGTACAGGAAGATTTAAGAACGCTGGCTTTTTCCGTATTAATCTTTATAAAATAAAAAATGTATATTTACTTTGAAGGAGCACATGATGTACAACAGAGATTTTATAATGGAAGAACTTTTTGAGGATGAAGAAGGGCTGACAGAAAAACAGAAAAAAATAATCATTGCGGCAATTGAGTCTTTTTCTGAAAAGGGCTATGCAGCAACTTCAACAAGTGAAATAGCCAAAAAAGCAGGAGTCGCCGAAGGCACCATTTTCAGGCATTATAAAACGAAAAAAGATTTACTTGTATCCATTGTCGCCCCGATGATAGCGAAATTCATTGCGCCATTCGTCATTAAAGATTTATATAAAGTCCTTGACCAGCAGTTTGAGCGATTTGAAGATTTTTTAAAAGCAATGATTGAAAACCGGGCAGAGTTTTTAAAGAACAACTTGCCGATGTTTAAAATTTTTATCCAAGAGATTCCTTTTCACCCTGAACTGAAAGCATTGTTTAAAGAACATATCGTAAATAAGGTCTATGAACGGTTCTCAGAGCTTATTAAACATTATCAGGATAGAGGGCAGATTATCGAACTTCCTGCCTACAGCATTGTCAGGCTTGTTGTTTCTTCTATTTTCGGCTATTTGTTTGGTCGTTATCTGTTATTTCCGGAAGCAGATTGGGATGACGAGGCTGAAATTGAACGGACCATCGATTTCATCATGCATGGATTGAAACCAAAAAACTAAACTTATTAAGAGGGTCTGGCCCCACTGTGCTTTAAAATATTAAAGGCCTGGATGCACAATAGCAGCCAGGCCTTTAGTTTGTTAATGCAGTTAAATATTTTTGAGTTTGTTGAATTGTTCCGCTTTAGCGCCTTGTTATTTCAAATCAGACAGTGATATTTTATATAGTTTATCATCGTCCACATCAGGGGTTCCGCGGCCGTCTGTGTTATTGCTGACAAAGTAAAGATCGTTTCCATCAATAAAGACATCGCGGATTCGTCCAAGGCCGCTGACAACTTCTCTTGTCGTCCTTTTTTCTAAATCAAACTCTCTTACAGCGTTCCCCCGCAATGTTGCAACGTAAAGTTTGCCATTACGATAAACCATACCGGATGGCGCCCATGTATCTTCACCGGATTGAAAGAGAGGCGGAGTCATTCCTTCTTTCTTTTCTTCGCCTTGAATGACAGGCCATCCATAGTTTCCACCTGCTTTTATAAGGTTAATTTCATCGTGGCCAGACGGTCCGTGTTCACTTTCATACAGGGTTCCATCAGGGCTCCAGGCAAGCCCCTGAGGATTTCGGTGACCGTAGCTGTAGGTGTAGGAACCGGAAATCGGATTATCATCAGGAATGGATCCATCAAGATTGAGCCGCAAAATTTTTCCACCTAGAGATCTAGGATCCTGGGCAGTTTCCGGATTGGCGGCACCGTCTCCTGCAGTAGCATACAGCTTGCCGTCAGGGCCAATTTCCAGTCTTCCACCATGATGGAATGGGCCGCTCGGGATTTGATCAAGCAAAACACGCCGTTCTCTCCAAGCCCCATCTTGCAAAACGAGTTCAATGATCCGATTGTACTGGCCGTTTTTGTCTTCGTATGTGTAATAGGCAAAAGCTTTTTTCGTTTCAGAGAAATCAGGGTCAAGCATAAAGCCGAGCAATCCTGCTTCCTCTGCACTGGCAAGCTGTTTTTCTAACTTGACCTCTTGTCTCTCTGTTTGGCCATTTTCAATTTTTACGATCCTTCCTGTTCTCTCGCTTATGTAAAAAGTGTTCCCGGTCTTGTTAATAGACCAAGGAATTTCCAGCCGATCGGCAATGATATCCGGTTGAATCACGGCGCTCACGGTTTCCTGTTCGCTAGAATCAGCGGGGAGTTGACCTTCTTCTTTCTCCCGATTATTCGAACACCCGAACAACAGCAGTAAAAGACTCAACGATAATAAGATTTTTTTCATCGTTTTTCGGGCAAGGAGACCTCTTTATAAAGTAATTGTAGTTGCGTTTAGATGAGGAGAATTGCCCTTCTCTCCTTTTCCTTTTTTTTGCATTGCTTCTTTCAGAATTTCAAAAATTACTTTGATTGCGCTCATTTCTATATAAATATTTGCTTCCCTCACGAACACTTAAAGGAGCCAGACGATTGTTTTCAATGAAATGTCTGACGGAATCGGGATTTGTCTTCGAATATTCCCGGAGCGCCCAGCCGATCGCTTTTTGTATAAAAAATTCCTTACTGTCAGCATTCATTTTAATGTATCGATAAAGAAGCTCTTCATTTGTTTTTTCCTTATATTTCAACTGAAACAAAATAGCCGTTCTTTTCAGCCATAAATGATGGCTTCCGGCCCATTTTTCAATTGTTTCTGAGATGATCACAGGGTAATCAGCTGCAATCTTGCCAACCGCTTTTTGCGCAAGCATATCAACGGTATCCCACCAGGATTTTTCCGTAATCAAGAATTCCATTAGATTTAAGTGTTCTTTGCTAAGTTTTTTCAACGATTTCTCAATATATGTTAAAGCTGTATATTGATACTCTCGTTCCGGCAATTTCCAGAGCTCTTTGACAAATTCAGGATCAAAGGGCTCATTTAAAATGCCTGTTTTCTTAAAAAATTCTTTTTCTATCTTTGTTCTTTCCGGTTTTTTGATCCCTAAAAACGGAAAGTGCCCCTTCATATATTTCTCCATCGCCGCAGCGTTCACACCATTGCGATTCAATTCCATCATTTCTTTTAACTTATTTATCAATTTCATTCTCCTTTCGGGGTCTTGTCCCCCGCTATATATTTCCATTTTAAGATGTTTCACCTGACATTTCCAATGAAATTAAAAGGTCTGACCCCCATCGCATTATAGCAATGAGGGTCAGACCCATGGTGCTCTTTTTCTTTTCTAGAAACATTGGAACGAACGGATTCTTTGCAAGTCTGTTCCGTAATACACCCATTGGTTTCCTCTCCAGCGAAAGCCCGCTACAGAATTTCTGCCAACAAAGGTTGGATAAAACCAGAAACTGCGTCCGTTATTTAACCAAATAAAAGTAAAACGATATAAACAGCGTCTTATCGCTCCTGGGTCAACCGCCTGGAGGGAGACAGATTGCTGCGGAATAAACGATGGCGGCGGCGATGTTGGCGCTCCTCCTATTTGCTGGCCTCCGCCCGGGAATGGAGCGCCTCCAAAATCATGGGAAGGATATCCATGAGTACCAGATGGCGGGGCTGTCGGATATCCATGCTGGCCTCCGGGGTACGGATAACTTCCGAAGCCTTCGGAAGGAATTCCAGGAGTGCTATATGGCGGAGTTGAAGGATATCCCTGTTGCACTCTAGGAAAAGGATAGCTTCCGAAATCATCGGAAGGATATCCGGAAGAACCATATGGCGAGGCTGTCGGATATCCATGCTCGCCTTCTGAGAATGGCAAAGTATTAAATTGACGTACTCCATCTTGAGCTGAGAAATTCGGGAAAGCTGTCGGGAAGTGTGGATAATTATTCAATTTTAAATCCCCTTTCAAAGGTTTTCCTTGTAATGTATGCAAAACGCCTATTTTAGTGAAAAAAGAATTTATACCGTTATTTCAGCCATTCTCTTAAACTCAATTGAAATTTTTTCTGTGAGCCGGTCAACCTTCGAAAAATCCATAGCTTGAACATATATTTTCTCAAGCTCATCATGTAAAGACTTTGCCAATTTTAAATAGGAAGTAGCCTCTTTCATCTTGAACCGGTATTGCTTTGACAACGCTTCAATTTTGTCAGCAAATATTTCGTCCGTGCTTGGTTCAATAATGCTTTTATACATATCGATTATCTCGTCGCCTTCCCTGCTTGGGAAGTATTCATGTGGAGCAGTGCTGTCAAAAATGCAAATGCCGAGCTCCCGAATAATTACCATATCAAGACTGTTCGGATCAAAGCCACAATGGTACACTTCCGCGTCAAATCCAGTTTCCTCTGCTTTTGCAGCTATTTTTTTCAAAAGCGTTGATTTCCCTGAGCCAGGCCGCCCTTTAATAAAATACCTTTTCGGAACATCTTCGGTTAAATTCTGAACAAAATCAACCGCTCCTTGCGGCGTTGCTGCCCCGAGGAAACGATGCTTTACAATCGATTTCTTATTAAGCACGATGTTTCCGAAAAAAGCTTCAAGGAGACTGCCGGTCAATTTGTTCGCTTTTTCAAAGTCCATATTCTCGATATAAATTTTCTCCCAATCATCGTGAATTTTTAATGCCTCTTTAAATACGGCATATGCTGATTCAAACGCCTTGCTGATGTTATTTGTATGTTTCTGAATTTCCTTTTTTTGGACGGAAAGAACATCTGCATCCCATGCTTCCCCTAAATTAATATAATTCTCAATCGCTCCCGGCACTTTCGGCTCAATCACATGGGGAGCGGTTCCATCAACAATTCCTGCTTTTAACTTCGGAATGATCACACCATCAATGGAATTATTATCAGAAGAACAATGGATATATTCGATTGTATATCCTTTTTCAAGCCATTCTGCGCCCACTTTTTTCATTATCGACGATTTACCTGTTCCCGGTCCGCCTTTCAAAATGAACAAACGGTCTAAATGCTGCAAATTTGATTCGAATAAGCTATGAAAACCACGGGCTGTATTTCCGCCGGCATAATAATTCAAAACTTTACCTGCCACTATCAGCACTCCCTCTATTCGTTTCCTGAACTGATCTTTCATCCATTAAAATATGCAAAGGTTAACAAATAGGTGAATGCCCATGAGTACAAAAAAAAGAGGCCGTCTCAAAAACCTGAGGGTCAGACCCCATAAAACAATATATAGGACATAATGTTGGATAAATGTGCTATATATTGATAATACACATGGGGTCAGACCCTTTAGAGACAACCTCTTTTACTTATTTTTTTAAATCTGCTAGTGTCCCTTCCGTCACTGTTAAAAGATCATCGACTGCTAGTTCCATTTGCACGCCGATTTTCCCAGCACTGACAACAATCGTCTCCCATTCAGAGGCTGTTGCTTCAAGGAATGTTTTATAGTGTTTCTTCATTCCGATAGGGGAACAGCCTCCTCTGATATAACCTGTTAATTTTTGAATATCTTTTACAGGAACGAGGTCTACTTTCTTTTCTCCGGCGGCTTTGGCTGCTTTTTTCAAATCCAATTCTTCTGCTACCGGGATGATAAATACATATACTTCCTTGCTTGTTCCCTGCGCTACCAGCGTTTTAAATACTTGCCGCGGATCTTTATTAATTTTTTCAGCAACGGAAACCCCGTCAATTTTTCCATCTTTATTCTCGTATGTAGAAATTTGGTAATCGATTTTCTTAGCGTCGAGTATTCGCATCGCGTTCGTTTTTGTCTGTGCCATTCTTTCGTTGCTCCCTTGCTTGTTTTCCTATATTTATTTTAGCATTCGTATTTTTTATTTCAAAAAGAAGGCACATATACTGAATCCGTGCCGACTGCACAAAGCCGCAATCGGCGCGATATTCTCCATTATTTTCTCTTCTTTTCATTGATTAACTCATTTAAATACTGTGTTAATTGATCTTTTAAATCCTCCCGCTTTAAACCTATCTCTATCGTCGCTTTTATAAAGCCTAATTTATCTCCGGCATCGTAGCGCTGTCCTTTAAAAACATGGGCAAAAACTGGTTTAAAAAGAGCAAGCTGACGAATTGCATCTGTTAACTGGATTTCATCTCCTGTTCCCGGAGGCAAGGATTTTAAGATATCAAAAATTTCGGGTTCTAAAATATACCGGCCCATAACCGCAAATTTTGACGGAGCAGTGCCAATAGCCGGTTTTTCAACAAGGCTTTTCACTTTAAAAACTTTTTCCTCAACAACATATTCCGGCTCAATTATTCCATATTTTGAAACATCCTCATCCTTAACCGGCTGCACACCTATAACAGTTCCTTTGTAATTTTGATATATTTCAATAATCTGCTTCAAGCACGGAACCTCTGCTTCTACAATGTCATCTCCAAGCAAAACTGCAAATGGTTCATTGCCAATAAAGCTTTTTGCACAATAAATTGCATGCCCCAATCCTTTTGGCTCTTTCTGTCTGACATAATGAATATTAGCAAGATTTGAAATGGAGCGGATTTCGGCGAGGAGATCTGTTTTACCTTTTTTGGCAAGTGTTTCTTCCAGTTCATATGATTTATCAAAGTGGTCTTCAATTGCTCTTTTTCCTCTTCCACTGATGATCATAATATCTTCAATTCCTGATTGGACGGCCTCTTCAACGATATATTGAATCGTAGGTTTATCAACAATTGGCAGCATTTCTTTCGGCTGCGCTTTCGTTGCAGGCAAAAAGCGGGTGCCGAGTCCTGCGGCCGGAATAATTGCTTTGCTGATTTTCATCTCTTTACCCCCTGAAATATTTTATTAAACAACATTAAAGATACCTTGTTACCAAAAATATGATGATTAAGAAGAATAAATGATTCCAAAGGGATCTTCTCTTACTTACACGGACCAGTCCCGCTATGCTTTAAAGCAACAAAGCGCGACATTAAATGAATAACTTTCTTGCGTTAGGGAAATAGTGGTAACAGAGAGAGCAATTTGTGCACATTGGCCTTAAAGTGCAGATACAATTACATGAATACCGCTTTTTATGGAGGTAGAATAATGGCTGAAAATGATAAAGTTAGCAAAACAATGCCTCAGTTTCCCGAACCGTATTGGAGGAAATCTACCAATCTTCCCTCATTTCAAAAACTGTCCGGTGACAGAGAAGCAGATGTTGTCATTGTCGGCGGCGGAATTACCGGGATCACTGCCGCTTATTTGCTCGTAAAAGAGGGACTTCAAGTTGTCCTATTAGATGCCGGAAGAATTTTAAATGGAACAACCGGCCATACGACTGCTAAAATCACAGCCCAGCATGGTCTGATTTATGATGAATTGATCAACCACTTTGGAGCAGAGAAAGCAAAGCTTTATTATCAAGCAAACATGGATGCAATAACATTTATAAAGAATACCGTAAAAGATCAGCAAATTGATTGTGATTTAAACGAAGAAGATGCCTATATTTATACAAACTCGAGCAGCTATACGCAAAAAATTATCAATGAATTGAAAGCTTATGAAAAACTGGGGATTGACGGCGAATTTCTGTCTGAAATTCCGATTCCAGTAAAAATGAAGTCAGCACTTGTCATGAAAAAACAAGCACAATTCCACCCTTTGAAATATTTATCTAGATTTGTCGAATATCTATCTAAAAACAACTGCAGCATATACGAAAATACAACTGCCGTTGACATCGAAAAAGGCGAACAGCCCGTTGTCATAACAAGAGATGGCCATAAGATCACTTGTCGAAATGTCATCATCTCTTCCCATTTTCCATTCTTTGAAAAAACCGGCGGATATTTTGCGAGGATGTATGCGGAACGTTCGTATGTTCTCGGGGTAAAAACAGAGAAAGAATATCCAGGCGGAATGTATATAAACGCTGAACAGCCGACCCGGTCTCTCCGTTATGCTGAGTTAGATGGAGAAAAACTCATCTTGTTCGGCGGCGAAAGCCATAAGACCGGACATGCCATTAACACGATTAAACACTACGAAGCTCTTGAAGCATTTGCTGAAGAAACATTCGGCATAAAGGAAATCCCATACAGATGGTCTGCCCAGGATTTAATTACATTGGACAAAGTTCCTTATATTGGACCAATCACTTCGAACAATCCAAATATTTACGTCACAACTGGCTACCGGAAATGGGGAATGACAAACGGAACGGCAGCTGCTATGTTAGTTACGGACCTCATTTTGAAAAAAGAAAACCGATATGAAAAATTATTTACACCATCCAGATTTAATGCTGATCCAAGCTTAAAGAATCTAGTATCGCAAAATGTACAGGTTGCAAAAGATCTTATTGAAGGCAAACTTGAGCTCCCTTCAAAGCACCCAGAAGATTTAGGTGATGACGAAGGAGCGGCTGTGGCTGTCAATGGCAAAAGAGCCGGAGCTTACAGAGACGAAGACGGCAAGCTCCATGTAGTAGATACGACATGTTCGCACATGGGCTGCGAATTAGAATGGAATAATGGAGAACGAACATGGGACTGTCCGTGCCACGGCTCGCGTTTTTCTTATAAAGGCGAAGTAATCGAAGGCCCTGCGGAAGTTCCTTTAAAGCAAATCGATAATATGTAGTATCTTGATTGCTATATGGAAAAAGCAATATGAGCAATGAAAGGCAAAGCAGAGGACAGTTCCTCGACCCACTAACTCTTTAAAGCAGGGCGGGACTGTTCCTCACTAAATTGTTTCTAATAAACTTTTATGGATCCATATGGCAGCCTGAGAACCTTCTCCCATGGCAATGGTTACAAGCTCTGAATGCGCACCAACGTCTCCGGCCGCCCAAACGTTTTGGATATTCGTCATTTTCGTTCTTGGATTGACAAGTATATGGTTGTTTTCGAGGACTTCCACTCCAAGTTGTCTTGCAAGGTCTGACCGGACTTCATTGCCGCCAAATGCGAGAAACGCTCGGCTGCTCATTACACTTTTCCCGCTCGCAAGCTTCACCCCTTGAAAATTCTCCCCATTTGCCATCACTTCTTTCATAGGATCATTCATATAAACAATATTTTTTGCCTTTAATTTTTCTAAAATCTCTTCATCCACTTCGGCTTGCTCATGATTAATATAAATAATTTCCTTTGTCCAATAATTTAGAGCCAGTGCCATATTCGCGCCCGGGTTTCCTGATCCCATTACAATTGTTCGTTTATTTTTTACCTCATAGCCATCGCAATCCGGACAAACAAACACACTTATCCCAAGACATGGATAAAGCGAGGGGAAGTTTGGAATTCGGTCCTTCACCCCAGTTGTAATCAAAAGCCTTTTTCCCGCATATTTCTTTCCATCCTTGCCGGTCAGAACAAAATTTCCATCAATCGATTCCGCTTTTTCGATTTTATCATCTACAAAATGAACTCCAAAGTTTTCAGCCTGTTTTTTGCCAATTTCCCTTAGCTTCGGACCGCTGATGCCGTCCGGCCAACCTAATATATTGTTATAGCCCTTGCATAAGTTGGAGCGGCCGTCGTTGGAATCAATGACAAGCACATTGTGATTATATCTTCCCAGCTGGATGGAGCTTTGCAAACCGGCAATTCCTCCACCGATGATTAAACAATCATATATCATGTGCGTTGCACCCCCCTGTCATTTCAATGGATTCTCTTTACTATCGTGTCCTCTTTTTCGGCCTGCAACACATAAAAAAACCAAAGACCATTGTATGATCTTTGGCTTAAAGATATACATTCACTTATTCATCTGATTAAGAAATTCTCCAAGCAGGGTATCAAGGTCGTTTCCCTCTTCTTCCTTTTCATCTTCTATGCCGGACTGTGAATTTATACTTTCCCAATCAATATTGGCTAAGTCGTCTTCCATTTCATTTAGATTTTTTTGAGTATTTTTTTCATTCGATTCAGTAAGTGATTGTTTTTTAGGTTTATCCGAGCTTAAAACAGACTGTTCGTCAAATTCAAAATCAGGCATTGGTTCTTCTTCCTGCAAATAAAGAGCTTGATCAATATCAGTTGCTTTACTGTTTAAAGCTGCAAGAAGGGAGACAGAACGAACTGGATCGGAAATCAGCTGATAAATGATACTCCCTAATAAAGCTTCTGAATGCTCATGTTTGAGCCAGTCCCGCTGAACTTTGTTCAGTTTCTGCGGAAGAGGGATGCTAATCGTTTCCCGTTCTTTAGAAAGTGACTGGCTGACACCTTGGATCACGAATTCAGCAATTTTACTCGAAAAATTTCTCTTCTCTGTTTCTTTCAATTTCTGCAGTTGTTTGACAATGTGGTCAGGAGTATCCGAAGGTATGCGAAAGGCAATTGTTTGGCCCCTTTTAATCCCGTTTGATGCTGATTTGCTCATAATATCACCTTATTTTAAGCCTCCACAGGTTTTTGTTCCTCTCCCTTTTTCTCTTTAGCTGTAGCTTTTTGTTCCTCTCCTTTTTTCTCATTAGCTGCAGTTGTTCTACGAACATAATCTGAAATTAATTTATAATAAGCATTCGCCATCATCCAAATGCTTTCCTTCTCATCTTCAAAAAAATCAATATTGTACCCATCCAAATTATTATTCAGGGTTTTAATATAATCTTTTAGAATAATAGAACCTCCGCCTACAAAGTAACATATTTCTGTCTGGGAATTCTTTTGCCACATATTTCGTAAAAGTCGATACTGCTTTTTCGCCAAATCAAGGAGGATCCGGTCAACAATATCATGGACACTTGTACGGCTGCCTCTTACCATAATATGATTGCGATCATTCTTTTTTGTAATAATTTCCACGACATCGCGCCGGCTGTCCAATTCTACTCCGTGCCGGGAGCGAATCTCTTCCCTGATTGCTTCTAAAGCTTCAGAAACGCCAAGATTAAACCCTTGAGCTTTATCATCATCAACTTTTCGGTCTTTAATAACAGCGATATCCGTTGATAACCCGCCAATATCCTGGATCAGGATTCTTTTATTAATTAAATCTTTATTGATAATGTTCAAATCATTATCCATTACAAGGTTTATAAATGCAGCAAAGCCTTCAGGATACACCTTCACTTCGTCAAATCTAATATTTACTTTTAAACCTTGGTATCTAGGAGTGATTAAAAACTCAACTTGGTGAACAGAGCCTAATAACTTCGAGCGGTAGCCGGTATCTTTTCCTTCTTTTACTTCACGGAGAGGCAAGCCTGTACCTAAAATATAATTCGCATCGATGACATTTTTCGACTTTGGAAACACATTGGAATTTTCCGGCCGGGCTGCATCCAAAGCAAGAGAAGCAAACAGCATGACCAATGTTTGATCCTCCAATGACTTGCTTGAGCCGGGATCTAATTCGGTAGCATTATCGCTTTTTGTCGCTAAATGGCCGACACGATAAATCACATTATTTTCATTTAGAGCAGGAGAGTGCACTTTTATATGAATACCTTCCAATGGATCTTTACTGTCTAATTCGTCTATGCCAATTACTGGCCTGTCCTCTATATCTCTAGCAATCACATTCGGAATGTTCAACTCATAATCGAATTTTCCAAATATCGCTTTTAAAGAATCATTACCAACGTCTACAGCTGCAATTCTGCTATTTCTCATTTAAGAATCCTCCCTTTCTATCATTAGCCTTTTGTTTAGCTTATATGACTATGAGAGAGGATTCAATTATCTTGGAAAATATTAACGAAAACGTAAACATGTAAACGCGAATGTAAACTTAAAAACAAAACTGTAAACATGTCGAATTTTATAGAAGCAAACACTTTTGCAAACATGCAAACAAATATGTTTACAAATGTAAACAATATGTAAACATGCAAACAAAAATGTTTACATCTGCAAACAATATGCAAACATGCAAACATTTTTGTTTACACAGAAAAATTGCAAAAAACGAGCATGAGTTTAAAAAACTCCCAACCCTAACCTGGAAATGGCTTTCATTATAAGCGTTAAATAACGCGATTCATCTTTACCGTTCGGCTTAGACAATGGAGTCTTCCAACTGTTTAAGTTAAAATAAAAATATAACAATCAAAGGGAGATGAAGGAAAATTGAAAGATGAAATCATTAAGAGGTTTACTACTTATGTGAAGGTAGACACGCAGTCCAATGATGAGAGTAATACATGTCCTTCCACGCCTGGACAGCTGACCCTTGCCAACAGGCTGGTGGAAGAATTAAAAGCGATCGGGATGGAAGAAGTGACAATTGATGAAAACGGATATGTAATGGCAACACTCCCTTCCAATACAGAAAAACAAGTGCCTACAATCGGATTTTTGGCACATGTTGATACAGCGACCGATTTTACCGGCGCCGGCGTTAAACCGCAAATTGTTGAAAGCTATGATGGCAATGATATTGTTTTAAATGAAGAATTACAGATCGTGCTGTCTCCGAAAGACTTCCCAAACCTTCTCCAATATAAGGGCCACACGTTAATCACAACAGACGGAACGACTCTTCTCGGCGCTGATAACAAAGCCGGCATTGCTGAAATTATGACAGCAATGGCTTATTTGATAAACCATCCGGAAATTAAGCACGGAAAAGTAAGAGTAGCTTTCACGCCTGATGAAGAAATTGGCAGAGGTCCTCACAAATTTGATGTGGCCGCTTTTAACGCCAAGTTTGCATATACGGTAGACGGAGGTCCGCTCGGAGAACTAGAGTACGAGAGCTTCAACGCTGCCGCTGCAAAAATTACGATTAAAGGAAGAAACATTCATCCTGGATCAGCCAAAGGGAAGATGGTGAACTCTGCTAAAATCGCCATGGAATTGCACAGAAAGCTTCCGGCGAGTGAGGCACCTGAATATACAGAAGGATATGAAGGGTTCTATCATTTGATTTCTATCAATGGCGACGTGGAACAAACAAAGCTGCACTACATAATCAGGGATTTTGATAGGGACAGCTTCAATGCAAGAAAAGCCACGATCGAAAAAATTGTGAATGAATTTAGAGAAATTTACGGAAAAGACAACATTATTCTGGAGTTAAAAGATCAATATTATAACATGAGAGAAAAAATTGAACCGGTAAAAGAGATTGTCGACATTGCTTATCAGGCAATGAAGAATTTGGGAATTCAGCCAATTATTAAGCCAATCCGCGGCGGCACAGACGGTTCGCAGCTGTCTTTTATGGGATTGCCGACTCCAAATATTTTTACAGGCGGAGAAAACTATCATGGAAAATATGAATATATTTCCGTCGATAACATGATCAAAGCAACAAATGTAATTATTGAGATCATTAAACTATTTGAACAAAGAGCTTAAAAAAAGTGTCAGGCACCATCAATAGGCAAATGTCCTATACGTACATTATGAGTTAAACTAACTATCCATATTGATTAATAACGAACATTTACATCCTTTATCAAAAAATAGCCCTCTAAAGTAGGGCTATTTTTTAATAAAGCAATAAGGAATTTCTCTTATATTTAACATTTTTATACAGTTTTCATTAAAATCTATAACACGAATATACACCTTATTATTCCATTTTTGGTTAATTTATCTTTACTATCTATGTTATTTCAACGATAATTAATAAAAAGGGTGTGACTATATGAAACCAGTACGCTTTAAAAGTCTAAAACTAAATCGAACAGATATTTTAACAATTTCTCACGAATTAGAAATCGAAAAGGATCGTAGTAGAGAGTATAAGGAAGATGTAAAAGACTTTGTTATTGAATGTTTACGTTCCAGCGATTTCTTAGACGTAAAATTTAATAGAAAAGTGAAAATTTTTTAAGGTGATAAACGAATGGAAATTTTTCAGGCCCAACCCTTGGATAAAGTTTATGATTTAGTCCAAGGGTTTTCTTGCGGAAATAAATACATAGATGATTACTTAACTAAAACATACTATGCTTATAATGACCACATCAAGAATCTTACTACTACAACTACAATAATTGACACTGAAAAAGATAGAGTTGCTGCATTTATATCAACGCGTTGTGCCTCTTTAAATATAAATAAAAAAGAAGCTCAAGAACTTGGACTTGTCGGTGAATATTCAGTTCCCGCTATTGAAATTAGATTTCTTGCGGTAAACAAAGCCTATCAAAAACAAGGATTAGGCGAAAAAATCCTTCAATCTATTGTAGGTAAAGCCATTGAACTTTCTAGACATTTTGGGTGTCGTTATGTTTTTCTCTGGGCAGTTCCAGAACCAGAAGTCATAGAGTTTTATCAAAAAAGAAAATTTGAATTTATGAATACGGTTGATGAAGAAACTGAGCTGTGCTTAATGCGCTTTTTAATCCCTGAAATTGATAATGATTGGCTTGAAGAGGTATAAAACACTAATAGTGAGGGTATAAATTGTAGTAAAACACTATTGGTGGTGCTGTTATGGAATTAAACGGAAAAAAATTAGACCCAAATGATGCTAAAGCTATTATAAAAGAAATAAAGAATAATAAACACATCTCTCAATCTTCATCCGAAAAACAAAAATTAATAAAAGACGCTTGGAAAAACAGAGATTTCCTTTCTAATAAGCCTTGAACTGGGCTTTTTTATTTTTTAAGGCTACCGTTCAAAATCTAAGAGAAGCAGAATTCTCTTTATCGTTTTGTTCGGTCAATTTTACTATTCCTCACCAATCCGTAAATTGTTAAAGAAACAAAAAAAAAAATAAGACTGTAAAAGTAATGCTATAACCTATCTGATTTTCGCTGTATTTGTCATAAGCAAGCATACCCATCACAATTACATTGATAAATAGGTTTGATAGTACCAATGGATGAATTCTTGATTTATCCATGTTTTCCCGCCTCCTACGCTTTCATTTCACCATATTTTATTCATCTTTTAGTAGCCTTATTTAAAAAAGTGTCAGGCACCACCTGAAGTCAAATGTCCACGGATGGTGCCTGACCCTCTAATTGCGCGCTAATTCCACCAGCTTTTTCAGCTCATCAGGATTAAAGCCTTTTACCGCTTGATCTTCAACGACAGTTACGGGTATTCCCATAAAGCCAAACTTTTCTACTTCTTGTTGATATTCCGGGTTGGCCAACACGTCTCTAACTTCAAATGGAATTCCTTCCTGAGTAAGCATTTGTTTGACCATATTGCACTCATTGCAGCCCTGTGCAGAATAGACAATTACTTGTTTGTTCATTGGTTTAACGCCTCTCTAATAGATTCCCTCGTAATCTTCCAATGGGAAGTATCCCAGCGTACTTTTCCATCTTCAAGAAGGAAAATTTGCGGAGATTCATGCTTAATTCCAAATTCCTCAGCAATTTTATTTGAAACCGGGCGGTCTTCAATCACGTGGACAACAGCAGCAGAAATGTCCGTTTCCTTCAGGAATGATTGAAATTCCTCATAGGCTTTCGCACTGATCGGACAAGTGGTGCTGTGCTTAAAAAGCAACTGTTTCCCCGGTTGTTGAACAAATTGATGAAAATCTTCTATTGTTTGAAGTTGTTTGATTGACATGGTTTCCACTCTCCTTTATTAATTTATATTTTTACCGTGTTCAAAAAAGCCTCAATTTTATCACGATCGAACACATGAAAAGTTTGGCTGCCAATCACGATAAAAAGTGCAGCAGCCCCCTCGCTCAAGCATTTGGTCAAGTTGAAAATTTTAAGATTACCCCATCAAAACGGCCATGACTGTAGGATAGTCCACAAAAAGTCCCTTTAAAAAGATATTACAAAATTATTTTTCTTTTTCCAAAATTAATGCCTATTTTTTCCCCCAACTTTGTGGTCTATTTTTACTTTAACATAGGAAGGATATGCATGACTAACTTATAGATTGGTTATCATAATGTATGTCATGGGAGGTATGTAAATGGCTCGCATACAATTAAAAGCTTCAGGTGTTACTGAAGGATCCACTTCTAAGATTACAACAGGCACCCACACATTTAATATTGATGAACCGGAAAGCCAAGGTGGTAAAAACACTGGACCGAATCCGCTTCAAACAGTTTTGGGCGCACTTATCGGCTGCGAAAACATCATTGCCAACATGGTGGCTAAAGAGATCAACTTTGATCTTCAAGGAATTATTTTTTCAGTAAAAGGAGAACTCGATTCACGCGGTTATAAGGGAGATCCAAATGTTCGCACTTACTTTCAAAAAGTAGAAATTTCCGCAGAAATAAAGACGAGTGAATCGGAAGAACGTATTCAGGAACTGAAAAAAATAACCGACAGCCGCTGCCCAGTATTTAATTTGTTAAAAGCAGCTGACGTTGAAATCGTAACAAACTGGAAAAAAGCTGAGTAGCCGGAAAGGCAAAAGGAGTGGTTTATTGCCACTCCTTTTTAATAGTAAGGAAATATGATTTTTTTGCATTTCTAGCATCTGTATCTTGTCAAATGAATTTAGAGCCTTTTAATTTTTAATTATATGAGCTAATATTTTCATTTATGAGCCCTTATTTGATATATGAGCCTTCATTCGGATTTATTAGCCTTTATTTTCATATATGAGCCATGATTCCATTTTATGTGCCGTCGTTCTGATTTATGAGCCATCACGGCTTGGCCCCCTTTTTTTAGACACGTACTTTAATTTTCTTTGCTTTTCGCATTATTTCATCTTTTTGTTTTTCCTTCTTCACCTTAGCCCATTTTAGATGATGTCACTTCATCGTCAAGCCCAATTCGCTTGACCCTTTCGTTCCATCATCTAGGGGTGGGTTAGGTGAAGAAGGAGTAACTCTGCGAAGCTTACAAGCTGATCGCCATATCCTCCGGATAACCTTCATCCTTATACAATTCATGAAACTGAACAGGAGTAAGATAATTAAGGCTGCCGTGATATCTCCGATAGTATAGCTTTAATAGGCAACTACATGAAATTGCCTAAACTTGGTCTTGTTCGTTTTGCCAAAAGCCGCGAAGTGAAAGGACGTATCCTAAATGCAACAATACGGCGTAATCCTTCTGGCAAATACTTTGTTTCTCTTGGTACAAAGACAGAAGTAACTGAATGGCCAAAAACCCGTTCAGCTATTGGAGTTGACGTGGGAATCAAAGACTTTGCTATTCTTTCCGATGGAACAACTTACTCCAATCCAAAATTTTTCCGCTCCTTAGGGGAAAAATTAGCAAAAGCACAACGGATTATGAGTAGACGAACCGTTGGCGGTGGAAATTAGTACAAAGCTAAAAAGAAAGTTGCCCGTATATATGAAAAAATAGCCAATGCAAGAAGGGATTTTTTAGACAAGGTTTCAACCGATATTGTCAAAAACCACGACATTATCGGAATGGAAGATTTGTCTATAGCTAATATGTTAAAGAATCATTCTCTTGCCAAAGCAATTAGTGAAGCATCATGGTCGCAATTCAAAACCATGATTGAGTACAAAGCAAAATGGTATGGCAAACAAGTTGTGACCGTTGCAAAAAACTTTCCTTCCAGTCAGCTTTGTTCAAAATGTGGCTATCAAAACAAAGACGTTAAAAATTTGGATTGCGTGAATGGGACTGTCCTTCTTGCGGAACCTATCATAATCGAGATATTAACGCAAGTATCAATCTTAAAAATGAAGCCATAAGACTTCTAACCGCAGGGACTGCGGGGCTAGCCTACTAAGATAACCGAAGGTTACTTCGGTGTTCGTAGGAATCTCCCGCTTCAAACAACCCGTCAGGGTGTTAAGCGGTGAGTAGTTCAATCACATATGACGGAGGCGACTTAAAATTTACCTGATCTAAAAATAGAAAAAAGCAGCCAAAGAAACATTAATGTAGCAACAATGAATCCGAGTTCAATTGCAGGTATTTCCCATAGCAGCGTTGATTGTCTTCCGATAGATGATCCAATAATAAGTCCGACCATAATTATGCTAAAGGAAAGCAACACAATACTGAATGAAAGACGGTTGCTGATTCTGTCCATTTTCTTTAATAAAAGATGAAGTTCGGGAATAGTAATTTCTATCCGTAATTTTCCTTGTTGCATAATGGAGGTTATTTCTCTTAACTTTTTAGGCAAATCGGAGATGATTTCTGAGTATTCAACAATATGGCTCCAAGCATTTTCTGCAAGTTTTTTTGGATGAAAGCGATCCTTCATCAATCGTTCCCCAAAAGGTTCTGCCACATTCATAATGCTAAACTCCGGATCCAATGATTCTACAACTCCTTCAAGAGTTAGAAGGGATTTACCAAGTATTGTTAAGTCGGCAGGAATCCGAATGCGATGATGAAACGCAACGGTAAATAGGTCATTAATAGCTTCCCCAATACTAATTTGACTTAATGGAACGTCATAATATTTGTCCTTTAAGTCATCAATATCTTGTCGTAATAATTCCATATCAATATCTTCCGGAATTAGTCCCATGCGTGAAACGACTTTAATAATCCCATCAGTATTTCCGCGCTTCAAAGAAATTACAAGAGACGCAAACTGGTATTTCATGTCATGATTCAAACGGCCCATCATTCCAAAATCCAGTAATGCAATCACTTCACCAGGCAATACTAATACATTACCTGGATGAGGGTCTCCATGAAAAAATCCCTCGATTAAAATTTGATGAAAAAAAGACTGTGCCAATCTTTCAGCAATAACTTTCCGATTATATCCTTTTTCACCCATTTTTTTTAGGTCATTTACTCTTACTCCTTCTATATATCCCATAGTAAGAACTTTTTTCGTTGAGTAATCCCAATAAATTTTCGGAATACAGATCGTAGAATTGCCAGTAAATTGATTGGCAATTTTTTCGGCATTTCGTCCCTCAGTGCGATAATCTAATTCTGTTCGCAAGGATTTTGCAAACTCTTCAATCATATCCCTTAATTGACATCTCTTAGCCCAATCCATTCGCAATTCCATTAGTCTTGCCAAATCTTCAAGTATTTCCAAATCTGTTTCGATTACATTCCGAATGTTCGGCCGTTGAATTTTTACCGCTACTGACTCTTTGGAATACAGCCTGGCATAATGTACTTGTCCGATCGATGCAGCAGCGAGAGGTGTTTCATGGAATTCATCAAAAATCGTTTCGATGCTTTCTCCTAATTCTTCTTCAATAATTTGCCGCACTTGATCAAACGAAAAAGGGGGAACGCGATCCTGTAATTTTTCCAGCTCCTGTGTAATATACTCTGGAATTAAATCACGCCGGGTACTTGCAATTTGACCCATTTTTATAAAAGTAGGGCCCAACTCTTGCAAGCATGACCGTACTCTTCCGCCAATCCGCCTTGGGTTCAAATCTGCATTTGCGTTCACTTTTTTTATTGGGATGGGCAAGACTTCTGACAAGCCTAAGTCTTTTACAATGTAGCCTAAACCATTGCGCAAAAAGGCATTTATGATTTCTTGATACCGTTGGGCGTGTTTCATTCTCCTACCGAGCATAAATAATTCCCTCCGAACTATGACTCGTCTTTATTCACCTTTCCTTTCTCTTTCCAGCATTTCAATTCTACGCTCTAATTCACGAACTTCATCTTTTGAAACAAGGTTCAGTTCATCCAGCATTTGTTTGATTCTCAATTTAACCATTTCATCTAATTCTTTCCTGGCTTGAGCGCCTCTTTCCGTCAGCTTATCAATCCATTCCTTTGATTCCGCCTTACTTAATTCTCCCTTTGTTACAAGATCATTGACGATTTTTTCAATTTGCTCTTTACTGGTAATCGCCACGCCTAATCCTAACGAAAGTACTTGATTGATTAAATTTTTCATGTTGCTTTTCCTCCTTTATCATTTTCTGTTAGTCAAGCAAGGATTTTAGTTCTATTATTTTTTTCTCAGCTGATTATTCACCGGCATTAATGCATTCTTTTGCTTTTGTCGTGTCAAATGCCGCAATATGCCCTACTTCAGGACATTATTCAAGTCAACGGAAACTGCTAGGAACTAAAGCCTAACCTATCTTTTTCATTTTTCCCTCCATTTTGAGATTGTAAACTTTTCGATTTAAGTTAATTTCCCATGTGAAATAAAGAGATATGTATTCGTACTTTTACTTAGTGGAATACTTAAATGTGTCTTTTTGGGTTTTTTGGGTATTTTGGGTTGATGATAATAGATTAACTGACTATAATCAAGATGTAAATATTTTAGGGTGGTTTTACTCATGAATCTAACAGAACGAAAAAAACAGTTTTTGCAAAAATTGATTGATTTATATGAAAGAACCGAACTGCCCGTTCATTACGAAACTTTGGCAAAGGCAATCGGGGTCAGTAAATGGACGGCATATGATATGTTAAAACAGCTTGAAAAATTGGGTTTTCTAACTCGCGATTATACGATTAATAATCGGGAAACGGGCCGCTCCCAAATCGTGTACACACCATCAAAAAAGGCATTTGACTTATTGAATAACTCGTCTTCAATAGAAGTAAGTATGGAAGAATGGGAAAAGATTAAAAAAGAAGTATTGGCATTCTCAAAACAATTAAAGGACTTAAATCCCAATTTAGCGATTCAAAAAGTTTTAGAGGAAATGTCAAAGATTAAGAAGAAAGCAATTCTTTGTGCTTATATCTTATGTCTGCTCATTGTTTATTTAAACAATTCCAATGAACGGACGATTTTTTTGATTAAACATATCGTTGAAGACATTCATGAACACCATACAAGACTCATCATGTTTGTTGGAACTGTTATAGGTACAATTATTCAAACAGCGAACAAAAATTTAGGAAGTGAATTGGCCAAATTGGGAAGTGAGTTTGTCTGTATGATCGGGCAGCTCTCAAAAAAGGAAAAAGAAATGATTTCCAAATTTCTTATTGAGAGTATATCTTAATTTTCATTAAATTCCCCAATAAATTCTTCCGTGTTTGTTTTTTGGTTTTTTGGGTGATCTTTAATGAAAATCTTATCCCGGTTTTTCTGGCTGTTCGACAAAAAAGTCCATCATAGGAGTTGATTCTTTTGGGAGAAAAATCAGCATTGATAGCAGGAGCAAGTGGCCTTGTTGGCGGAGAGCTGCTTCATTACCTGCTGGACGGAGATCAATACGACAAAGTTGTTGCATTAGTGCGTAAACCTCTTGGCATCAAACACCCAAAACTCGAGGAAATAATTGTAGATTTTGAAAATCTCTTCAACTATAAAGATCATTTTAGAGTTGATGATGTGTTCTGTTGTTTAGGGACTACGATTAAAAAAGCCAAATCGAAAGAAGCCATGTTAAGAGTCGATGTTGATTATCCCTTAATCATTGCAAGGGTTGCAAAAGAAATGGGGGCAAAACAGTTCCTAGTTATCAGTTCCATAGGGGCAAACCCTAACTCTTTCATATGGTATACCCGGATGAAAGGATTGCTTGAGGAACAACTTAAAGAGGTTGGTTTTCATTCACTGCATATACTCAGACCATCCCTTCTTCTTGGAAAAAGAGCAGAATTCAGACTTGGTGAAACAGCGGGGGCATTTCTGTCTACAAAACTTTCGTTCGCTTTTATTGGTCCGTTGAAAAAATATAAAGCAATTTCAGGTAAAACAGTCGCATTAGGTATGTATAAAATTGCTCAAAGTGATAAAAAGGGAGTAAATATTTATATTTCAAATGAAATTGAGATGATCGCACAAACACAATAAGCAGTTCCTTAAGGAGCTGTTGTTTTTGTGTTGGGCGGTCGGTACACAAAGAAAACAAATTGTTTGATTTTATAGTCGTATAGTTATTAAATTATAAAATATAAAAAGAAAGAAGATGAAAGTATGTCCGAAAATAAAAAAGCAAAACGAATAACCGATATTCCATTTTCGGTACTTGATCTTTCTCCGATTGTAGAAGGTGGTACGCCATCCGATTCTTTTCGAAATACACTAGATCTAGCTCAACATGCGGAAAAGTGGGGATATCACCGATATTGGCTGGCAGAACACCATAATATTTCTGCCGTAGCCAGTTCTGCAACATCTGTTGTCATTTGTCATGTGGCTCAAGGTACTTCAAAAATCCGAGTAGGTTCAGGCGGAATCATGCTGCCTAACCATGCTCCGCTGGTCATTGCTGAACAGTTCGGAACTCTCGAATCTCTGTTTCCAGGCCGAATTGATCTTGGTCTTGGCCGCGCACCCGGTACAGATCAGCTTACCGCTCATGCTCTAAGACGCGACCTTAGAAGCCATGGCGAGGATTTCCCTGAGCAACTAGCTGAACTTCGCGCCTATTTTGATCCGTCTTTAGCTTCAGGAAGAATGCATGTAAGAGCAGTCCCGGGCGAGGGCTTGAACATTCCAATTTGGTTATTGGGCTCAAGCGGATACAGCGCACAACTTGCCGGCATGCTCGGACTGCCATTTGCTTTCGCAAGCCACTTCTCACCTAACAATACACTGGTGGCACTGCAGTTATACCGCCAATATTTCAAGCCTTCAAAAGTGCTTGATAAGCCGTATGCAATGGTCGCAGTGAACGTTATTGCTGCAGAAACGGATGAAGAAGCACGCTATCTGGCAACTACAATGCAGCAGCAATTCCTAAACTTGGTTCGGAATCATAATGTACCGCTGCAGCCTCCTGTTGACAATATAGATGCTCTTTGGAACGAATATGAAAAAGAAGCCGTCGAACAGCAATTAGGTTCTTCCATCATTGGCAACCCTGAGACTGTGAAAGAAAAGCTGCAGAATTTTTTAGATGATACCCAGGCCGACGAAATCATGATCAATGCCTCAATTTTTGATCACCAAGCACGGCTTCGTTCCTACGAAATCGTGGCAGACATCACGAATTTGCAAGAACAACGCGAAACACGGATTTAAATGATACGATAATGTACAAAAAAGGAGCTGCTAGGCAGTTCCTTTTTTATTTTATATTTAGTTTTATGACCTATTGGAAACAAAATTTATTTTTTCGTTAACGAATCAACAATTTGATCAATCGTTAGGTTATTAGCGATCACACCGCTAATTGTCCAATGGCTCGGATCTTCCATGTTATATACGTTTCCTTTTTTAACAGCCGGGATGCCTTTCCAAACAGAGCTGTTTTTTAGTGTTTCTAATCCCGGTTCACCAGGTTTGCTAACAAGGAACAGGTGATCAGCATCAAGCTTAGACAATGCTTCAAGTGAAACCGGCTTCCATGTAGCTTCGGCTTTCGGTAATTTTTGAATCATTTTAGGCTGAGCAACACCCAGATCACCATAGAGAACATTTGCTGCAAAGCGTGTATTTTCAAACAAGTAGAATTGATCACCAGCTACCCATAAAATGGCTGCTGTTTCATCGCCTATTGCTTCTTTAATTTTCTTAGATGCATCTTTCACCTTTGCATCATAATCAGCCAATACATTTTTTGCTTGCTTTTCTTTCCCTAACAATTTCCCCATTACTTCTAATTGTTTACGCCAGTCGGAGCCTTCATCATCTTTAAAAACATATGTTGGCGCAACTTTTTTATACTCTTCATAATTCCCTTTTTGAATAGCCGATGCTGAACTAAAAACAATTAAGTCAGGTTGTGCCTTAATCGTTTGTTCTAATGGTAAATCCCAACCAATTTTTGGCACGTCTTTCAAATCAGATTGTAAGTAATCAAGTACAGTTGTTCCAATTGACCACTGAGCTGCTGGAGTCACGCCAAGTGCTACGAGCGAATCTTCCATGTAAGGAGCAAGAATGCGTTGCGGATTTGCAGGAATCGTTACTTTTCCCATTGCATCCGTCACTGTCACATCTTTTGTGTTTTCCTGTGTTTCCTTCGTATTGTTAGTACCACAACCTACTAACAACATTATCGTACAAATAAAAATTGTGATGATCGCTAAATATGTATTTCGAAATTTCATTTTCATCCTCCCAAATCTATCATTCTAATAACAATGATAATCATTATCAACAAAAACGTCAACACATAAAATTTTTATGAGTTTTTACTCCCAACCCTGACATGGAAAAAGACTTCATTTAAATTTTTTTGATACTAGTTTTCGATTAATTCGTTAAATATATTGAAAGGGTTAGATATTCATTTTATACTTATTTATTATTGATAATGATTATCACTATTATACAATAACAATGAAGGGTTGTTTTTAGGCAGTGGTAAATTTACAGTGCACTTCAAGAGTGAGAAAACATAGATTTAGAACAGGTTTCATTTTGCTTGTCGGAATATGTTGTTTGCTGTTGGCAATTTGTATTTCTCTCGTTTTTGGGACTGAAACAATAAAACTGGCAACCGTTTGGCAAGCGATATTCGATTATCATTCTGATAACAAAGCACATCAAATTGTTCAAGAAATTCGTTTACCGCGAGCATTAATCGCAGCATTGACCGGATCTTACTTGTCGTTATCCGGAGCTATTATGCAGGCAATCACAAGAAATTCACTCGCTGAACCCTCTCTTTTAGGGGTATCTTATGGAGCGGCATTTTCCCTTGTTATAACAATAGCCTTGTTTCCGAGCGTGTCGAATATTGGAGAAACTGTTGCTTCTATGGTAGGTGCTGGATTATCAGTCCTTTTCGTATTTATGTTAGCTGCTTCTTCAAAAGGTGGAACATCACATGTGAAATTGGCACTTGCCGGTGCAGCGGTAGGAATGTTCTTGAATTCGTTGACCTCAACTGTGGCGCTTCATTTTGATGTATCAAAAGAGATGAGTTTTTGGTATGCCGGAGGATTAGCCAACACAAACTGGAATGATTTTAAGATTCTTAGTTTTGTAGGATTCATTGGGATTCCGATCGTCTTTGTCATTGCTCGTGCTTTAACGTTGCTCAATCTTGGCGAGGAAGTAACACAAGGGCTGGGAATTCATTTAAATCTAGTCAAAGCTCTTAGTATTGCGGCCGTCTTGCTGTTAACCGGGGCTTCGGTTTCGGTAGCCGGATCAATTGGCTTTGTTGGACTCGTTGTTCCTCATATTAGCCGAATGTTAGTTGGACCGGATTATCGTTTTTTGCTCCCCGTTTCAGCCGTATTGGGCAGCCTGCTGCTTGTGTTAGCGGATGTTGGAGCAAGAATGATGAATTCCCCTTTTGAAACACCTATTGGAGTCGTCACAGCAGCAATTGGAGTGCCCTTTTTCTTATATTTAGTTCGATGTGAAAGGAGTAGATTCCTATGAACAACATCTCTATGAAGTATAAATGGACGATGTTCACATTAATCGTACTCCTTTTCATCGCTTGTTTTATAAGTTTAAATTTCGGTGTTGTTCCCATTTCACCAAATGAAGTGTTTCATACATTGATTGGTAATGGGACGAAACAACAACAGTTGATCTTGTTTGAGATTCGTCTGCCAACAATTATTTTAGCTCTACTCGTTGGTGCAGGTATGGCTGTTTCAGGTACAATTTTACAAAGTATAACTCGTAATGAACTGGCTGACCCCGGTATTTTAGGCATTAATTCAGGTGCGGGGACAGCTGTAGTCATCTTTATTTCTTTTTTTAAAACAGCAACAGGAAGCCTTAGTACATTCAGTACTTTTGCTTTGCCTCTTTTTTCTTTTTTCGGAGCTTTATTGACAGCAGGTTTGATTATTAGCCTTGCTTGGAAACGCGGGTTTCATTCCATTCGCCTCATCTTAGTTGGAATTGGAATCAATGCAGGTTTGAGTGCTCTATTAATTGCCCTTCAATTAAGAATGACACCGCATGATTTTATGCAAGCAATGGTTTGGCTGTCAGGAGATTTATGGGCAACGCAGTGGAAGTTTGTGTGGGCTCTGTTGCCTTGGTTTATCGTACTTATTCCATACTCATTGTATAAAGCACACACACTTAATATTTTGAACTTAGGGAGTTCAGTGGCAACTGGCCTTGGAATACGTTCCAATCGTGAACGTCTGCTTCTCCTTATGGCAGCGGTAGGGATGGCAGGTCTGGGAGTAGCTGCAGGCGGTGGAATTACTTTTTTAGGCTTGATAGCCCCACATATTGCTCGACGCCTTATTGGACCAAATCACCATTTGCTGCTTCCGGTCGCTGCATTGATTGGATCGTTCATTTTATTAATTGCTGATACAGTAGGAACAAATTTGTTATCACCTACAGAAATTCCTGCTGGTCTTGTCGTATCGATTGTTAGTGTTCCATATTTTATTTATCTTTTAATGAAAAAATAAGGAGGGAGCGCGATGACCACCCTAGCAGCAGAACAGTTGACCATCGGGTACGAGGACCGAATCATCGTTGAACGGCTAAATTTAGAAATTCCATCGAATCAGATTACTGCCATTATTGGTCCAAACGGCTGCGGCAAATCGACTATTTTAAAAACAGTGGCACGACTGCATCCGGCATTATCAAGTGTCATTTATTTAGATGGAAAAATGATTCATAAGATACCTACAAAAGAAGTTGCTAAAAAACTGGCCATTTTACCTCAGTCACCAGAAGCACCGAGTGGATTGACAGTGTATGAATTAATTTCATATGGACGAACCCCGTATCAAACAGGATTTTCACGACTCAGTAAACATGATTACGAAATGATTGAATGGGCGCTTGAGGTTACTGGATTAACCAATCTCCGAGATCAGTCTGTTGATACGTTATCAGGCGGCCAAAGACAACGAGCTTGGATTGCGATGGCGATTGCGCAAGAAACGAATTTATTACTATTAGACGAGCCAACAACGTATTTAGATTTAGCCCACCAATTAGAAGTTTTGCAGCTCCTAGAGAAATTAAATCAAGAAGATGGACGGACGATTGCGATGGTGATCCACGATTTGAACCATGCTGCCCGTTTTGCACATCACATGGTTGCACTCAAAAATGGAACGATTGTTAAGCAAGGAACTCCGGAAAAAGTCATGACGGCCGAAGTGCTTAAACAAGTATTTAATATTGATACAGTGATTGTTACGGATCCTAGAACAAGGAAACCGGCAATGATTTCTTATGATTTACTAAAGTAGAGGTAGAGATATGCTTGAGCAAAAAGAACTCTGGAGAGAACTTGAGAATTTCCATATTGTTAAAGATGAAACAGCAACAGTACCTCTCGTGGATAAGGATTTTTCAAAGCTGCTCAATCTTGCGAAGGAGCGTACAAAAGCAGAACAACCATATGTCGCAGCTTCCATCTTGATGAGGCATACAGCCTTCTTATTTACAGCCCAATTATATATCCTCAGTAAGTATCGTGTGAAATGGACAGGCGATTTAGCTCAAGTTCGAATAGTGGATCGGACATTGGATGATAGATGGGCGCCGCAGTGGTCGCTTTCTGGTGGGAAGTGGATTTCTGTGGAAACAGAAAAAGACTTAAAGGAAACGATCAAACGGATAATTTGCTATGATTATCGAATGATTGTGAAAGCTGTCGCTGCTGAAACGAATAGCTCACCACTCGTATTGTGGGAAAATATTTGGGGTTATATCCTTTGGATGTACGTGCAGCTTTTCAACCAAGGAGACGAAATTTCTTCTAGAGCACGCTACGATTTAGAATATTTACTTGACTCAGATACCTGGAAAAACATTGAACGACATTCACCCTTCCAAAGATTTCTAAATGGGCAAACACCGGAAGAAGCCATGGCTCATTATGCTCGAGTTACGTGCTGCTATTATTACAAAATCCCTGGACATAATAGGTGTTCATATTGCCCTAAGAACCAAACAGACTAACCTATCTCTTAAAAAGACTTCTACCCGTTCATGTATAGAATTTTAATCAAGCTATCATATGAATTTAAAGGGAATCGATCAATGGTAGATTCCCTTTTTTAAAACCTTTCTTTATCACACATTCAAATCTCTTTTTCTAAAAAACACATACGTTACAATCGAAAGCCCAACAATTAAGACCACTGATATTATGACAAAGACCGCATCAAAACCGCCGCCGTACATCAAATTTTTCGCATCATAATATTTAAATGGTGTGAAGTATTTCAAGAATTCAATGTTCTCGTTCAAATCGATTGCAATAGATAAAATAAACGTGATCAACAGAATTCCGGTTGACAATGAGCCAGCTTTTTTTGGATTTTTTTTGACAGCTGCGATAGCTGTACCAATTACCATAAACAGAAGCTGTAAAATAAACATCCCAACCATTAAAATGGAAATATCATCACTTACCTCTTCACCTTTGCTGTACTTTTGTACGATTAAGATTGAAGAAACAAAAGTAACCAGATTGAAAATCAAAATATTTACGAAAGCTGCCAACAATTTGGATGTGAGAATTTTATTTCTTGAAGCCGGTTTTACAAATAAGAATTCGGTTGTTTTATCTCGTTCTTCTTTCGCAATAATATTCGCTCCGAGCATGGCAGCATGGATCGTTGCCATCAGCACTAAGTATAAAAAGAGAACTCCATAATAACCGCTGGCCTTTGATAAATCAAAAGTTCCTGTCCCCATTATCGCTTGGAACGATTTCGGCATATCAGCCATTAAGTCATTCATGGATTGACCAGAAGAATACAAACTGACATATTTATTCATACCGGACGCAACCATGAATATGACACCAATACACCAAAATATTAAAGATTTTCGATGGGCTTTCATTTCTCTCAAAAATATATTCATTATTTTTCCCTCCTTCCTTAAACGGCATGGATATCCTTCTTGGCATAGATGAAATAGCTCGCAGCAATCGAAGCAACAATAAGCCCTATTCCTACAATCAAAAATGAAGTTTCATAGGCCGAATTTTTGATGATATAGTCATTGTCAAAATACTTAAAGGGAGAAAGATACCGCAGCGTTTCATCTTCAGCGGTAGAACTAAGCATTCCAATAATGAATAAAGTAAAGACAGTACTAAGAGACACGGCCAACACAGATTTAATCTTACGAACGATAACTGACATAATCATTCCTAAAGCAAGAAAAATAAGCTGAATGAAAAACAATGTAATCGAAATCATAAAGAATATTTTGCTGCTATAATCTTCTGTCTTCACTTGGGATGCCATTATGCTTGCAGCCGCTAAATAAACGACATTCGTCATGACTAATGAAGTCAATGCTGCCAATAGCTTCGATGTCATAATGCTTGTGCGGGTAACAGGCTTCGTTAAAAGAAAATCGGCTGTTTTTTCCCGAACTTCCTTGGAGAAAATAGAAACGCCTAAATTCATTGCCTGAATGGCTCCGCAAAGTGTGATATATAAAAACGCATACGAATAGAATCCTAGAATAGAAGCAATATTGTCTATATTAAGTCCAATCGCTTTTCTTACCGCCTCCGGATATCCTTCCAGCAGTTTTTTGAATTGCTCCGCATCCTTTGCAAAAGAAGGAAACAAGGATAAGAAAAACACAGCCACTGCAACTAACGATAAGGTCCAAATGATCGTGGATTTCCGATAAGCCTTCAATTCATGTAAATACATATTCATGCCGATTAGACCTCCTTTTCATAGTAATGCATAAAGATCTCTTCAAGGTCCGGCTCATCAACCCAAAGATTTGCAATCTCAATTCCTGAAATTTTTTTCAAAATGGCATTCAGATTTCCTTTAAATAAAAAGCTGACAATGTTATCTTTTACTTCTAAATCCTTCACGCCACTAATTTGAAAGTAGTTCTTATCTACCTTTGTTGTCGTTTCAATTTTGAATTTTTTATAGTTGTTTTCTTGTAAGGCACTGATCTTTTCAACCTTAATGATTTTTCCTTCTTTAATAATGGCAACCCGATGACATAATCTTTGAACCTCGCTTAAAATATGAGACGAATATAAAATGGTTGCTCCTTTTTTATTCTCTTCCTCCAATAATTCAAAGAACCTTTGCTGCATAAGCGGGTCCAGCCCGCTGGTAGGTTCATCTAGTATAATCAGCTTTGGTTCATGAAGCAGCGCCTGAACAATCCCAACCTTCTTTTTGTTCCCTAAAGATAAATCATCAATTTTTTTATTCAGATCCAAATCCATGATTTCCGCTAATTCTTTGATTCTCTTACTGCAATCTTTTTTATAAAAGCTAGCTGAATATTTTAGTAAGTCTTTCACTTTCATATTGTCGTAATAAAACACTTCTGATGGCAAATAGCCAATGTCTTTTTTTATTTCAGAAGTATATTGTATACAATCTTTCCCAAAAATCTTGGCACTTCCGCTTGTTGGATAAATGAGGGACAATAAAGTTCTTATTGTCGTCGATTTTCCCGCACCATTTGGTCCGATAAACCCAAAAATCTCCCCCTGTTCAACGTTAAAACTAATATCCGTAATTCCTCTTGCTTTTCCATAGGTTTTCGTTAAATTTTTGATTTCAATCACATTCATTTTATATCCCCCTTTTATAAAAGCAGACTTTAGGTCTAAACATAAAAAGATGTTTTAAGCAGATTTAGATAATGATCGATTTCCGATAGTATTTCTTCCATATTGATTTGATCCACGGTACGGAACTTTCCTTTTTTCTGCTGTTCATTTGAAAATCCTTCCATCGTCCAAATAATAATATTGATGGCTCTGTTAATATCAATTCCTTGTTTAAACTTTGACGTATCAATATCTGTAAATAATTTTTGATAGCTGCTTACAAGTATTTCTTTATTCCTTTTCTCTAACTCAATTTTTACATCGGCAGATTCTTCATGATAGGCGGCCATAAAGAAATTGAAGATGTCTGGATATTTTTTCATTAATTCAAATTCCAGAACGATGAGATCCCGAAATCTTATAAACAGATCTCTTTCATTCCAATCGATTTTCGAATAAAACTCATCCATAATAATCTCGACAAAATAGTCATACAAAAATAAAAACAATTCCTTCTTATTCTTAAAATAGTGAAAAAGCAATCCTTTTGAGATCTCCGCTTCTTTCACGATCTCATTTGTAGATGCTTTCTCATAACCTTTTTGCGCAAATTCTTTTAACGCTGCATTTAAAATGCGTTCTTGCTTATCTGGGCTTATATTAAAAAATTTAGAATACATTCTGTTAAACCTCCGTTGATTAGCAACCATTGACCGATGTGGTCAATCAAAAATTTCTTTAAGATCAGTGCTATGAGTTTTTGAAATTAGTATTTGTGTTAGGGATAATTATGATGTGAAGGTGTAGCATAGTGATTTGTGATGAAAGGTATAATCAAACACACTCCGTATAGGAAAAATGTCTTGTCTCTTGAAGAATTGATATAGAGGAATATGATAAAACCAGGGAATATTTGTAGGTTTTAATATTAGATATAATGGGAGCAAATGTTCTATGAATGGACTACCCCTCTCTTATCCGATTCGCGTTTTGAAGTGAGGGCTTCCTGTTTCAGAGATCGTTGCCTTTTCCCATATGAGAAAAGGCCTTACACAATCTCCACAGGCTTAAATTATACTGTTCGGACATGACCGCGCCCTACAATTTTTTAAGTATTATATAGATTTTCTTCTAAATATTATTAACTGGATTATAGTCACGATCCAAAACTGCTCCACATTTATAAAATGAGTTCCTTGACTTGCCCCTTATGCACACTTTCTTTTTTCAAACTTTTTCCTGTCGCTGAAT
This sequence comes from Bacillus methanolicus MGA3, assembly GCF_000724485.1. Taxonomy (GTDB): domain Bacteria; phylum Bacillota; class Bacilli; order Bacillales; family Cytobacillaceae; genus Bacillus_Z; species Bacillus_Z methanolicus_A. The sequence goes on from NZ_CP007739.1 coordinate 3,288,481, forward strand.
CAAACAATTGAATAGCTGAAATGTTGGCTGATATTTCAATTTCACGACCATATTTCATGATGATATTTGGTTCGGCAAAAAAACGAACCTGTTCATTTCCGACTTTTAAATTGACCAATTGCGAATGGCCAATGAGCTCAATAATATTGACAATACCTTTGATGCGAATATCCCCTTTGTTTCCTAATTTTAAATCATGAGGACGAATCCCTACATTTACGTCTGTTTCTCCTCCATGAAAATCAAAAAGATTGCGATCTAATTCAATGGTCATATTTAGTAAATGAAGCTGATTGTTCAATAGTTTTCCTTTCAAAAAGTTCATCGGAGGCGTTCCGATAAACTGAGCGACAAAATAGTCTTTCGGGTAATTATATAATTCCATCGGTGTACTGTATTGAATGATTTTCCCTTCTTTCATGACCGCTATGCGATCAGCCATTGTCATCGCTTCTTCCTGATCATGGGTAACCAAAATGGTTGTGATACCTAATTCTTTTTGGATACGGGAAATTTCCTCTCTCATTTCAATTTTTAATCTAGCATCAAGGTTTGACAATGGCTCATCCAACAACAGCACCTTTGGTTTTTTCACGATGGCACGTGCCAGAGCAACTCTTTGCTGCTGGCCTCCCGATAACTCACTCGGTTTTCGATCTAATAAATGACCCATCTGTACCATTTCAGCCGCCTGTTTTGCTCGTTCAATCCGTTCTTTTTTTGGAACTTTCTGTTGTTTCAATGGAAATGCGATATTTTCTAAAACAGTCATATGTGGATATAAGGCATAACTTTGGAACACCATGCCAATATTTCGATCCTTTGGCTCTAAATCATTTACAAGTAGACCATCAAAATAAATTTCACCACTATTTGGCTTATAAATTCCAGCAATCATAAGCATCGTTGTAGACTTGCCGCATCCGCTCGGTCCAAGGAGAGCAACAAACTCTCCATCTTCAATCGTCAAGCTCATGTTATCAATTGTATTCGATTTTTTGTTGAATGATTTACATATATTTTTTAACTCGATTTTCATACGCTCTTTCCACCTCCAACACTTACCTGCATCAATGATTTTTGTGTAAATATAAAAAACAGTAAGACAGGCAACATGTAAAACAGTGATACAGCACTTAATAATCCATAATTAACTAAATTTGGATCACTGATTAATCTTTGGAGATAAGAGGACAAAGTGACATTTTCATCACTTAAAATAAACGTATATAATAATAAAAATTCAGACCAGCCAGATAAAAATGAGAAGATACTAATAGCTGCAATTCCAGGCTTAATCAAAGGAAGAACAATGGTAAACCAGACCTTCAAACGATTGCATCCGTCAATGAGTCCAGCCCACTCGACATCCCATGACACATCATCAAAAAAACCTTTTACAATCCAAGCTGTCATAGGAATTTGCAGGGCAGTTTTTACCAAAACAACCCCCCAAAGGGAATCAAACAATCCCATAAAATTCAATATATAATACACCGCAATAAGCAAAGCGACACTAGGAAAAGCATGTAATAGCAACGTAGTCTTCATTAATGCCTGACGTCCCGGAAATTCGATCCGTGCTAAAACATATCCAGCCATGACGCCGATGATGACTTCCAAGATGGTAAGGGTGCTAGAAAAAATGAAGGAATTCCAAGTTGCCGTCCATATACTTGGAAGCGTTCCTCCTCCATGCTCTACGTTCATCCATAAAAACTTCCAGTTTTCTAATGTAAAATGAACAGGGATAAAACCGTATTTCATTTGTTTAGAAAAAGAGCTTAACAAAAGCCACAAATACATCAAAATGATCGGCAGTGTGGTCAAGCCTAGAACTCCATATGCAATGATGTAAGGAATGCGCTTTTTCCATTTGGAAACATATGTAATCACAGACGCTGTTTCGGGTCTATAACTTGTTACTTCCATTTCAACAGCTCCCTTCTTACTCGATTCTTGAAGAACCCATCATTTTTTTCATACCAAACATTTTCCACATGATTAACGAAAAGATCAATGCGATCAAAACAAGTATAAGAGAAATAGCCGAACCATACCCATATTCAAAGTTTTGGAAGGCTTTATGATAGGAATATAAAGCTAACACTTCACTTCCAAATAAAGGTCCGCCATCTGTCAACAAGAGAATATATTCATAGGATGTGAATAAAGACAAAAACTGCCATATTGTCACAAACATTAACGGCCAGCGAACTGCCGGGATAATAATATCTTTAATGATCGACCATTGGGAAGCTCCATCTACGTTTGCGGCGTGGAACAAATTCTTCGGTATGGACTTTATAGCAGATGAAAAGATAATCATCCCAAATGAAACACCTATCAATCCATTCGCTAAAATGACAGCTGTCATTGGATGGGCTGACAACCATTTAACAGGCGGCATATGAAAAAGATCTCTCAAACTATTCAATACACCATATTCACTCGGATCAAAAAACCACAGCCAAAGAAGTGTATAGACAACTGGCGGGGAAATTCGCGGCAGCATCCATATCGCCCGAAAAACAAGACTGACGGATTCCTTTTGAATAAAATAAGTTGTCAGAATGCCTAAAGCCAAGCCAAAAAACACATTAATTAGCAATGTGAAACCGACATATAAGATTGTGTTTTTAACTATTAACAAGATATTCGGATCGGTCACAAGCTTTTGAAAGTTCTCCAATCCGTTAAAATCCCATCTCATGGCAGAATTCATATTGGTAAATGCCATTATGGCTATCAATACAACAGGGAGAAAAAAGAAAAGGGAGATAAGAATGATGAACGGTCCAAGCATAATGGCAGGCAACTTCCACCTTTTTAAGACAGATAGCACTTTTCCGGCCTCCTTTAAAGATGGATACCTGGCAGTAATGCGCCAGGTACCGTCCAATTTTTAGTCTACTATTTTTAATTTATCGCCAAGATCGCTCTTCAACTGTACTTCTAAATCATTTAACGCTTTTTCAGGTGTTTTCTTTCCAAGTTCCACTGCTTGAATTGCATTAAAGACTGCTTTTGAATAGGTAGGGAATCCTTCATGGTTCGGAAGGAATGTCGTATATTCCGTCATGTATGTTACATTTGCCAATGTTGCATGTGCTTTAAAGTTCAAGTGATCTGCAGCGCTTTTTGTAACAGGAAGATGGAATGTTTTTACGTCATGCTCCACTTGCAGTGCAGGATCAGCTACAAGCTCCAACAAACGTTTCACTAATTTAGGATGTTCGGTTTGTGATGAAACAGTATATACGAACGGGTGAGAAAGAGTAAGCGGTTTTCCGCCTTTTTCTGCAGCAGGAATTAACATCATGCCAAGGTGCTCATTGACCCATTTTTCATCAACTTTACCGAGTTTTTCATGGAAATTGTCTTGACTCCAGTTAAATACGTTCCAAATACCGCCGTAGTAGAACAACGTCTTACCGTTTACTACTGCCTTATGGATATTGCTCCATTCCATTTGAGTAAGATTGTCCGGAATTAATTTTTTCTGTGCAATTTCATAGTAATAATCTAATTGTTTTTTAACTGCTTTTTTATCTAGTACAATTTTATTTTCTTTAGGATCATATAATTTTCCACCAAAATCGTAAACCATTACATGAAAATCAGGACCATCTACTGGACGGTGAATAATGCCATATTGCGTTAATCCTTTTGTTTTTGCTTCTTCAGCTAATTTCGTCATATCGTCTAGTGTAAACTCACCATTCTTTACTTTTTCAGGAAGATCATTAATTTGCTTTTCGCTCCAACCAAGCTTTTTCAAGATATCTTTATTGTAGAAAACAGGACGTGCTTCAGTATCTTGCAGAGCACCCCAAATATGATCTTTATATGTTACAGAATCCCATAGAATCGGAAATACGTGTGAATATTCCTTAGATTTTTTTAAATCATCTAAAGGAAGTATGTAATTTCCATCCGATAACCAACCAATATTTTCATGTCCTGTTGCATAAATATCAGGCTCTTTTTTTGCCTTGAAAGCCAACATAAATTGTTTGGCATATTCTTCCCAACTGCCTTCAAATACTTTTGTTTTAACTTTTACTCGAATATCTTTTCCTTGTTTCTTTAATTCTTCATTTAGTTTTTCAGCGGCTTTTTCCAGATTTTCAACCCGAGTTGTTTCTGGCGCAGCTGTTTGAGCTTCAATCGTTACGACTTTAGAATTATTATTTGATTCACTTCCAGCCGACTGACTGTTCTGTTTACAACCAGAAAGAATTCCCATTGCGAGAACCAATGTAGACAAGACACATGCTGTAATTTTTTTCATCTATCCTCACCCCGTTTTATTAATAATTGTAAATTTCCAAGATGTAGAATGGATGAAATTATATCCTTATGGGGCAGTTCCCACACACCATAAATTTCCCATTTTTCCTCACCTCTATTTGTTTTATTATTTGGGAGATTCCTAGATTAAGAGGAGGAATGAAAAAAAACCTATTATCTTTATATGACCATTCCCGCATTTCAAAAAAAAATCATCATATTAGGCTTGGTCTAAAACATAGGTTATGTGGAAACCTTTATTCATTAAACTTACTTACCCAAAAGATATGATATTAAACATTTTTTATGGGATTGAATATGATTTTATATCGTTTTCAATCTATTTCCTCGTTTATAAAATCTGATATGATTCTTAGAAATGCCATTTGTTTCGGGGGTAAATTGGCAATCCTTTTTTGCAGTTTTAATTCTGATAAATAGTGGTAAAGCAAAGGATTTAAGTAATCATCGAGATTATAATGGAGCAAACAGCTTATAAAAATTTTAATCTCATTAAATAAAATAAGGCGGATTCAAAAAATCCGCCTAATATCTCCGCCTTATTTAGTGTAAAAAACCTAAACACTATATTTTATGAATCTACTATATTTTATACCATTTCGATTCGATCTTAACACCTGCGTCTTTAATTAAATTATAAACAGGGCATCTTTTTTCTACTTCTTCTTTTAATTCCTCTATTCGAGAATCAGATTCATCGGTTTTAAAAATAACCTCAAAATTCACATTTTGAAAATGCGGCGAAACTCCTTCCACTCCCATTAATCCTCGCAAATCTAGTGTTCCATCATTTTTAAACTCTACGCCTTGATAAGAAAAATTCTTTTCTTTAGCTATAAACGCAATCATTACAGAAGTACAGCTGGACAATGCACCTAATACATATTCAACAGGATTTGGCCCTTCATCAGTCCCTCCTAAACTTCTCGGTTCATCAACTATGAATGGAGAAAAATTTCTTATCGAAATGGAAGTTTTTAAGCCGCCTTCCCACTTTCCACTTGATTTTACCTTTATCAATTTTTCTGCTGCCATCTAATCCACCTCAAATTCCAAGTTAATTGATAGGTTTTATTATAAAATAATAATACGAAATTGTACATCTATTTATTATTTTCTGATATTTTAAAATTATGGAAAACGAAACATAATATTGCAGAAATTTTATAAAATTTTGGTAAATAAGTATTATAAAGGTGGATGGCAGCAATATTATACCAATTAATGATGACAATCCCCTGTGCCAACAACAATGCTGCGATAATTCAACTGGCTTAATTAAGATGATACCTATTCAATGTTTTATTCGTATCTTCTCTTTACTAAGAATATAACCCCATCTATTAGAAGTAACGATGTTTAAAAGATTCGAAGTGACCAATCGTTTCGTAAAAAATCTTTTCTTCACTAAAAGCAAGGCCCTATCATTTTTTAAAAAAGCATGAAAATCTCCGCTTTTCACTTTCAAATCGTTCACTAATTCTGCCGTTAGAACAGCACTTTGAGCCCATACCGCCTTATGTCTTGTTGGATGGTACTTATATAAGCTATATCCTCTTACTCCATCCAGAGCTTTTGTTTTTTCAATCAAACTTAATTGATCATTAGGAATTGGGTTGTTTACATAGGTTTGAATTTCTCCTTCATAATAATGAGCTGCAAAAAGAATGGAAGCTAAAAGGACAGTTCTTATCAAAAATCTTTCCTTCATCAAAATTTTACTAGCCAGAATCCCTATAATAATCGATAAAGGAGGATAAATAGGTAAAATATACCATATTATTTTCGTTTTAGCAAAAGTATACAATATGAAAGGAACGATTACCCATAAACAAAGGCCTATTATATAAGACTGATTTTCAGAATTGGACTTATCAAACAAAACATTGTTTTGAAAGTTATAGACTAAAATCATTCCCAATAAGATAGCGAGCCACAAAAAGTAAAAACGGCATAATACTATTCCATAGTAAGACTCATCTCCTACGTGGCCTTCTATTGGAACAGTTGATCTATGCAGCAAGTCATACTCAAACATATTTTTAAAAAAGGCAAAGCCGTCATATTGATATCTTATGACCGCCCAAATAAGAATCGGTGCCATCATGCACAAACATAAAGAAATCCATTTTTTATAAGATAATTTTCTTCCTGTAAATAGGAGATACAATCCCATAATGACAGCTATATTCCCTGCATGCCAACTTTTTGTTAAAAAGGCCAAAGAAAAGGCAAATCCCGAAACATATAACCATTTATCATTTTTGACAGAAAGCAGCAGAGATAAGATGGCTGCTGTAAATAAGAAAACAAAAAGGGAATCAGCATCACCGGTTCTTGCACTGTGATTGATTAAAAATTGTGTGCTTGTCGACAATGTTAACATCGATAATAGAGAAGCCAAATTTCCAAAATTCTTTTTTACAAAAATAGCCACTATTATAATCGTTAACATGGCACAAATGCCTGAGATTAATCGCAATCCTAATGCATTGAATCCCACCAATTTATAACCGGCCATAATTGCCCAATAACTAAGCGGGGGTTTTAAATTCCAATAATCCGCCTTATATCTATAAGTATTAACTATAAAATTGCCTTGTCTTAACATCTCATAGGCATTTACCCCGTGTCTCGCCTCATCCCAACTATAAATTGGAAATTTACCTAAATGATAAAAAATATTATAAAAAGCAATAGATAGCAATAGAAACGCGAGAAAAAAATAAATAAAATTAATTTTTCGATTTGACCAGTACATTAGCAAATCTCCTTGTTATCACAAATTTACATAAAAACAAACTTTTGACACGATCGCTCAAAACTTCTTTTTGCAAGTATACGCTAAAAATGCTTTAAAAAAAGGAAAAAGCCCCGTTACAAAAAAATGAAAACAAGGCTATAGTTATGCGATATCAATAATATTTCATCATTCCCGTATATGAATTTAGCATATAGTATTTAAATAACATATAAACTTTTAACAGAACATAACCTTATTGAGAGTATAACCAACTGATATAAAATCCCTAAAAATAACAGTTTAAAATTCCCAAAATTAATAGAGCCATGTTGCTTCTCCAATGATAGATTGCTAGTTAACCAAAATCATATTCAAAAGGAGGAGCTCAACTAATTGTTCATTATAGAAATTTTTATGATATACGTCAAAGAAAAAGCTAAGAACACTTTTTCTCTAAACAAAACAGGAATTCTTGTATAATAAATCGAATAAAGGAAATTAAACCATAACAAGGTTGGTAGTTTTAAGCTCATGCACGTTTTCCGATTGCTTTTACAACTAATCATTTAGGAAAGAAGGGCTACCCATTTATGAAAAGGATATTAATAAAATTGGGATATCAAGAAGGGGAACGATTACAGTTTTTAAGTAAAAGAGTTTGTGGACTTTGGCTGATTTGGGTTGCGTTAGTCATTTTAATAGGAACCCTTTTTGGTGGAGAGCAAAAAATAAACATGACTATATTTGATATTGGTTATATTACTGGTTTTTTCTTCATTTTCGTAAATAAAAGCTTGTATAAAAAATTGTCATTTGGTTCTCCGTCTATGTTTCAAAGAAAAATAACCACTATTTCATTAATTCTAATGTTTGTTTTACTCATCTTATTTGGAGGTCCTCATTTTCAAAATCATGATTATAGATTGATATGGCTTGGTGCTTTTTTAGCAATTGGAATTCATTTTATCCCTTTCTATTTTGTTCACGGAATATTAATGATACCACTCGCATTACTTTTAACCATTAACGCATTTGTAGGCATATATAACCCTAATATTGACTTTAAATACATTGCTTATATTGATATAGCTGTTAAAGTGTTTTTTGGAATAATTCTTCTATTTTCAAGAAAGCCTAAAGATATTGAATTAACTGATGGTATTAAGACGAGTATTTAATACTTTCTCGTACTGCGTGTCAATAACCTCAGCATCCTTGCACGCCTCTTTAATTAACTAAACTTTACATCCGGTTTACTTTTTCTAAACAAAATCAAGAAAAAATTGTGTTATTTTTAATTTATTGTTTATTATTGATTTGCATCGTCCTTCTAGTCTTTACACCAATAGTTCATGAAAACTTTATCCTTTGAAGCTAATTTAAATTGTCTTTCGCAAGTAGTTAATTCTGAATCTTAAAAAGATCAAGTCATTTTTATAAGGAGTATTTTATGAGTATATTTTTTCAGTCATTTAGAAAATTTTCATCATTTGAATTAAAAATACTGCTATGTTTCCTCTTGCCGCCACTTGGTATTTTTCTGTTATTAATTACCGGTCTACATACCATCAGTAAACAATGGAAGGAAAATAAGCGTTTCGTTTTTTCCTTGAGCTCCTTTTTTTTCCTATGCCTTTTTATCTCGACCATTGGAGCTGCTATTTCAATGAACGAAATATCTTATTTAAGTATTAGTGTGATGATTCTAGGATACTGGGGTCTATATTTAAAAATATTGGAGACTGAAAAGAATCAATTATTTCAGCATTTTCGATTGATTATGATTTTTGGGGGCGTATACTGCTGTGTGATAGGGTGGATTTCAAAATGGTATACCTTTCCCCCAGCCATCGGCTATTTAACGGGCACTGTGCTCTTCGGCCAAAGTGATCTTAAAGATTATAACCGCTTTATTGGCTGTGGATACAATCCAAACTTTACGGTATACATACTTTTAATTGCCATTTCCTTTATTTTGGCTTACCTGCTTGCAAGTTTACGGAACAATCGATTCGTCAGTTTAGTGTGGCATCTTCCTATAATACTCCTGCTAAGCTATGGTGTTGTTCAAACCGGATCAAGGGCAGGGTTTGCGTCGATGATTTTGATCTTTCTTATATTTATCTTGCGATTAAACCGTACTATCTTCATTATGAGTACTATCTTTAGCCTGTCGCTATCTAAATGGCTGCTGCATTTAATGCCTAGAAACGAGTCGGTAATTCAATCAATCCAAGTTAGGCATGACATCTGGAAAAGCGGCTATAAAATATGGCAGGATCATGCCTTCTTTGGTGTAACGCCAATCGGCTTTGGTAAAGAATATTTAAAGCATTACAATGAATTCATACCACATGCCCATAATATGTTAATTGGCATGTTTGCGGAGTATGGAGCACTAGGAGGATTGGCCTTATTATTTTTAATCTGTCTAAATATTGTAAAGTATATCCATTTATTCTTTCCAAAACGAAATAAAAAATGTTTATTAGACAGCTTTTTGCTCGGCTTACCCATTATCATTCTTACGGGAGTCTTTGACGAGCCCCTATTTTCACCGCAATTAGGTTTATTAACGGTTATATTGCTTGCTTGTTGGGATAGATATACTAAACGGATGCATTTTGCTATGGTATTTCCATCAATTTCAAGAATTAAATATTGGATTTATTTACATGTCAAGGCGCCAAAAAATCAAACGTAATAACGCCGCAACTCAATCAGCAGATTCCTTTTTTATCTGAAAGATTATACTAAGAGAATTTCAGGCCCTAATTAACGATACCTGAAATTCTCTTTTCTTTTATAACCAAATACCTGTCACCCCTAAGGTTCAACACCATTTGACAAACTTTAGGCAGTGACAGGTATTACGCTACGATCTTTCTTTTAGAGTTTCTTTCACTGATTTTATATCGGACACATTTTTTTTGGCCATTAGAATATAGCATAGCGCTGATGGTATAAGGAATATTTGCAGCAGCGATAAGGTCAAAATATAGCTAAAAGGTTCATGAAAGCGCATTGATATGATACGAAGCAAAACACCAACCCCTGCGTTTCCAATGGTTCTTCCTAAACTATTGGAAAGATTGGCAACACTAAAAGCTGTTCCTCTATGTTCCGGAAGATTAACGTCTGTTATCAAAGCCAGCCAATTTGGTGTGTTTGCAGATTGAGCGGCAGAAGCAAAAAACGATAAAACAAACAATAAAGCGATCCAAGGATTGGTGAATATTTGTTTAATCAAAGTGATTAAAATCAATAAAGGATTATGATTATTTGGCAAGTAAAGGTGATCCATTGGAATGTTAAACATCAGTATATAAAGGGGCATCGTCAGAAATACAAAGATTGCAGTTAAAAAAGCTCTCCCCTTATACGTTTTCATTTGCAATTTATCACCAAGATGGCCAAAATAAGCGGACGTCATCCCTCCAACTTGAAAAATAGCATAAAGGTAACCTGAGGCAATCATCGATGTTTCCAAACTATATCCCTGCTGTTGAATCTTATAAATAAATAAGGTTGGAATCCAAATGAGACTTCCTGTTGAAATATTCATAAAGAATGCCTGCAAAAATAGCCATACATTACTGCCTTTTAAAAGAATAGCTGGTAAATGCTTAGCTTCTATAATATAGCTGTATGATTGTCCACTTTTCATCAAGTTTTTTAACTCAGGATCTGATTGGCCTCTAGATGGTTCTTCTACAAAAAGATAAAGGATAATGAGAAAAAATCCGATAAAACTTACGATTTCAAAAGGCCATCTCCAACTTGTATCAGTTGCAGTTAAAGAAGCCATAACAGATCCCATAATACCACCCATGCCTTGTGCCATGCCCCAAAGACTTAAAACCAAACCACGTTTTTGATACGGAATACAATCCGTTAAGACACTGAACCCAATAGATGCAATGCAGCCTAGTCCCATTCCCGTTATTATTTGAAATAGTAAAAGTTGCATAAAGTTTTGGCTAATGGAGGTCAAGAATACAGATATAGCCCAAATAAGCGTTCCAATCATAATCAGTTTCTTGCGTCTAAATTTTCCTGAAAGATATCCCCAATAAACGGAAGAAATAGCTGTAACTAAAATATTAATAGCTGAAACAATTCCCAATTTTGCTACTCCCACGTCTAAATCCTTTGCTATATAAGGAAATAGAGGCGGGAATAATCCTATGATTATATTATCGAAAGCAGCTAGTGCAATAAAAACGAATATCGTATATATTAATTTTGCTTTAGAACGTTTCAATGATGATTAAAGCTCCTTTATCTATGTTTTTTTGCTGACGCTTCAAAATGTTTGTATTTAATATAGAATTATGGGATGATGAAAGAGTTAGATACGCTTTTTACTATAGATTTAAAACAAATGGAACGGCAGCGCAGCTCCGCCCCTTTTCCATATTTAAAAATAGCTAAATATTTTATCCATGTCGATTATTTAGTTTATATACATCCATATTTATTTGTTATGATTATAATATACGTCTTTAAGAAAGGCATGGTAAAATGGGCAAAAAAATATTAATCATTTCTTCTGAACATACAGGTCATGGGCATAAAAGCATAACAGAAGCATTGTGCGAAAAGATTGGAAATAACCGTGACATAAAAATACATGTCGTAGATGGCTTTTCGCTTGGCGGACAAACTCTGTTAAGCATCGGCAAACTTTACGGCCCGATCACGAGAAAAGCAGAAAATTTATGGAAGATGGTATATAATATATCATCTGATTACCCAAATTTAATTAATCATTTTATTGAAGAATTAATTAGGAAAAACTTTCTGAAATTATTGGAAGAAGTAAAACCAGATTTGATTTTATCAGTCCACCCTAATTTTAATGGTTCCGTATTAAATATTTTAGAGAAGCAATATATTAAGATTCCTTTTATTACACTTATTGCTGATCTTGTAAACATTAGTCCACTTTGGGCAGATAAAAGAGCCGATTTTATTATAAGTCCAACTGTCGAAGCTCGAGATAAGTGTATAGAATATGGAATCCCTGCTGAAAATATTAAAGTTTTAGGATTCCCGGTTCGAGCTAGGTTTTTTAGAAATAGCACAAATAAAAAAGTTTTTTATCGAAAAGATGCACCTTTAAAATGTTTAATCATGAGCGGTGGCGAAGGTGTAGGCAATATGAAAAAGATTGCTGAAATTCTGCTTGATCACTTTGATTGCACCGTTACTATTGTTGCAGGAAGAAATGTCAAACTAAAAGAAAAATTAGAGCACTCACTTCGAAGACAATACGGGGATAAAGTTAAGATTTACGGTTTTACAAAAAACATCCATGACCTCATGTTAGCTTCAGATATTGCTTTTACGAGAGGCAGCCCTAATGTCATGTTTGAAGCTATTGCTTCCAATACACCGATGATCATAACAGGTGCTTTACCCGGCCAAGAAGAGGACAATCCTTACTTTGCCGAAAAATCAAACCTTGGAGTGGTATGTAAAAATACAAATGAAATTAAACAGATTATCTCCAAATTACTTGAAAATGATGGTGAAGAACTAAATCATATTATAAATTGCCAAAGAAAATTTATAAATCCACATGCTGCAGAAGACATCTTACAGTTCATCATAAATGTTGAAGAACATTCATATGAAGCTGCTGCGCCAAGTTTTTCCTATAATTAAGCTCTGTTAATGTTGGTTTTTCACTAAAAAGAAAAAGGCTGATTTTTATCAGCTTTTTTGTTTGCCTTCTTTAATTGAGGAAAAACGAATCAGGCTAAAAAAAGCAAGGGGAAAGATTAACATGATAATCTTTCCTCCATTGCTTTTTTTAATTCAGCTAATCATTCTCATTTACTTATGATACGGCTCCCCCCTAATAATTCGAAACGCCCGATAGATTTGCTCTACCAAAATAAGCCTCATCAACTGATGTGGAAAAGTCATTTTTGAGAAGGATAGTTGTTCATTGGAACGTTTCAAGACTTCATTGCTTAGGCCAAGCGACCCTCCGATGACAAAGGCTATTTTGCTTTTACCGTATGTGGCGAGTTTGTCAAGGCTGTCGGCCAGTTCTTCGGACGATTTCATTTTTCCCTGGATCGCCAGTGCGATGACATATGCATCAGGGCTTAGTTTTGCTAAAATCCTTTCTCCTTCTTTTTGCTTTACTTGTTCCATTTCTGTATCGCTCAGGATTTCCGGCGCTTTTTCGTCCGGTACTTCGATGACTTCTACTTTTGCATAAGAAGAGAGCCGTTTTAAATATTCTTCAATTCCTTGCTTTAAATATTTTTCTTTCAATTTGCCAACGGTCACAATTGAGATATTCACAGTTTACCCTCACTTTACAAACAATTTACGAACAACATATCCACAACAGTTATCCACATATCAACATTTACTATCCACATCTTGTATGAGATCATTCGTTCGCCACAATATATACAGCTGGCTTTTCACAATATCCACAGGTTATTAACAGCTGTTTTTTGTCTGAAATTTTTGTTAATACTGGTGCTGTTTCATAGTCATCAACGATCACATCCAATGCCAATTCCACATGTTCTTCACAGCAATAAATCATCTTAAAACCCCTCTATATCAATGTTTTTCACTTTTCTAACAGTTTTAAAAACAATTAGCTATTTCATTATAATACACTTGCTGTTATAATCGTTTCTTATTTTTTATCGTATAAAATGAATGTATACTTATCCACAATTGTGGCCTTACTCGAAAAGAAAAAGCAGGACAGCTGTTTATGCCTCCTGCTTTTTAAGTTATCCACAATTTATAATTACAGCGACTCTCCGGTAAGCTTCAATGTTGTCTCTTTCAGCTTTCCATTCCGGTAAAATTTAATTTTTAATTTGTCGCCGATCTTCTTGTTATTATAAAGGTATTTGCGAAGATCAACGACATCTTTGATTTGTTTTCCATCCATCTCCACAATGACATCAAGCTCCCGAAGACCGGCTTTTGCTGCAGGTGAATTTGGAACAACTTCGCGAATTGCAGCGCCATAGTTGACATCTTTCGGCAGCTTCAATGCTTCTTGCTGATAATAAGCCGGAATTTCATTAACAGATTTGAGGTCTACACCCATGTATGGCCGTTTAACCTCTCCGAACTTCTCTAAATCGTCTATAATCGGTTTAGCAGAGTTGATCGGAATTGCCAATCCAATTCCCTCAACGGCCTGCTGGGCAATTTTCATCGAATTAATTCCAATTACTTGCCCCTCAATATTCACTAATGCACCTCCGCTGTTGCCAGGGTTAATCGCTGCATCTGTTTGGATAACTTCTGCCTGCCAGTCGACAATTCCGTCTTGGTTAAGATCAACCGGAATAGTGCGCCCCAGTCCCGAAATAATTCCCTCTGTAACCGAACCGGAAAAAGTCGGTCCGAGCGGGTTTCCTATTGCGATAACAGGTTCACCGGGCTTCAAATTATCGGAATTGCCGAATTGAGCGACACTTTTTACCTTTTTCCCATCAATCTCTAATACGGCTAAGTCTGACCAAATATCGGCTCCTCTAAGTTTAGCAGGCAGTTTTGTACCATCTGCTAAACTGACTTCAAGTTTGTTTGCGCCTTCCACTACGTGATTGTTCGTAACGACATACGCTTTGCCGCCCTCTTTTTTATAAATAACGCCTGAACCGGTACCGGCTGTTTCTTCTTGATCTTGTTCTTGATCCGACCAAAAGCTTGTCGATTGGATATTGGATACTCCAACAACAGCACCACGAACTTTGTCAACAGCCTGCGTTACGCCTGAAACAACATTTAGCTGGACATTTTTTGTAATTCCTGCCGTCTGGTTTGCATGATTATCCGCTTTTTCCTGCAAGTTGTTATCAGGTTGAATATTGTATGGCAGTAAATGTAAGTCGACTAATTTTGGGAATGAAACGATCACTAAGAATGCACCCAAAATAGCTGCTATTAAACTGGCAAGGAAATATCCCCCCAGTTTCCTTTTTGTTTTTTATAACGGTTTTCATAATCTTGATCATAATAGCCCACTTTACATCATTCCTTTCCTGCAAAACGAATACTAAAAATTATTCTTTCTTTCTATCCACAATTATACTCTTGCAGAAATGATTTTCTAACGAAAAGCATTACAAAATCAAGTTTTACGTCTTTTTTTTGTGGAAAAAGGGCGGAGCTGCGCCAACAAAAATAGAAATGTTAACTTGTCTAAAGCAAGAATCTTGTTTAGCTTTGTAAATAGTTAGATCCTGGCTTCGCTCACACCGCCTTTATTATGTTTGGTGATGTTTTAAAATGAGACCTATTTCCATGTTTGGGTTGGGAATAAAAACTCATGCAAGTTTTCTATAAATTTTCCTACTGAATAATAGAATATTCGGCCAACGGATAAGGAGAATAATAAAAGAAGGAATGAAAAAGCCACTTTCATTCGGGCTTTCATTCCTTCTTTTATCTAACTCGTTAACCTATAAACCTTTAAACAGCGGTCAAAACGGTTGGAATTTTTGGATCTGTATCATAGAGGCTGAATTGTTCTCCGACAATAAATCCTTTTCTTTCTAGAATTTGTGTTACTGACATTCGAGCCAAGTCTTTTAAATTGTTATCTTTGCTAAGATGAGCAAGGTAAATACGTTTTGTATGATCTCCGATCACCTCGCTCATGGCGATGGCTGCATCTTCATTTGATACATGTCCAAAATCACTTAAAATACGCCTTTTTACATTCCATGGATACCGGCCCATCCGCAGCATTTCAACATCATGGTTGCTTTCAAATACATATATATCCGCATTGGAGATAATTCCTTTCATACGGTCGCTGACATAACCGGTATCGGTAATGAGCACGAGCTTTTTTCCTTCATGATGAAATATATAAAACATAGGCTCAGCTGCATCGTGAGATACGCCAAACGATTCAATATCGAGAGAACCAAAGCTCTTTACTGTTTCCATTTCAAACGTGAATTTTTGATCTAGTGGGATATCCCCAATTAACCCATCCATTGCTTTCCATGTTTTTTCATTTGCGAATATCGGAACATTATATTTTCGGGCGACAACCCCTAAGCCTTTAATATGATCACTGTGCTCATGCGTAATAAGAATTCCTGAAAGCTTGTCCATACTTCGATCGATTTTCTGAAACAAACCTTCCATCTGTTTTCCGCTCAATCCTACATCAACAAGAAAGGAATGTTCCTCTGTCTCCACATAGATCGCATTTCCCGTACTCCCGCTGGCGAGAACACTAAAATGCATCGTCATATCATTTTCACTCCATTAATTTTTTTTCATCGTTGTTTAATTCAATAATTTGCCCTTCAAATGCATTTACTAATAAGTTCTCTTTCTCATTAACAACAAACCTCCAGACAGGAGTTAACACTTGAGATGCCGTAAAAATTTCATATGTATAATAACCAAGCTCAACTTTTGTTATTTTGCTTCCCGGCTCCAGCACCCCTTTTTGATAAAGAGTTTCAAGCGCCTTTAAAGGGCTGATCACTTCTTCCTTTTCAGCCATTTCCTCGATATTCTCAAGCAATGTCTGCCTGTATGAAATGATTTGATTTTTATCATTTAGGAAAAACTCAAGAGATCCGTTTTTATTGCAATATATAAATTTATCCTGATACTTTTGATAGTAAATAATTTTCTTATCTTTTTCTGAGAATTCCCAGAATGCATACTTGTCACCGTAGAGAATATTGTTTTTTATAAACGCATTCATCTCGGCCGGTTCAAACTTTTCACCTAATTGAAACGGTTTGTCAAAAGTTCCGTGAATCGTCGTGCCATCTACGATCGAAACGGTTTGTCCGCTTAAATTCATCGTTTCTTCTGCTGTGAATGTTTTTGGTTTCGCACTGACATATTGATCTTTAATCGAACCCTTCGGCAATACCGGATACTTGATTTTATCAGCTGCCAACTTATCTTCAATCGATGTTTCTGTAATCAATTCATATTGGTTTTGAGCACGAACTTTCAAAAACTCATACGTAAGATAAATATCCAGAACGAGAAAGGTTAAAATAAAGATTGTTTTGATTTTACTCCAATCCAAGTTTAACCCCTCCTCGTTCGTCTTTTACGATCCTTCCCCATGCATTATCATACTTGTAATACCAGTAAGGGGTAAACACAAGGTGCCTTGAGGATTGCTGGTCAATTGATATCCTGTAGCCAATTACCATGTCCTGAAGCTTTTCTGGTTTAAACCCTTTACTTTTTTGGAGAAATTCAAGCGCTTCTTGGCCTGAATCAAGCACCACTTCACTTATTTCATTGTTCAATGGGACATCAAGACCAAAGTTAGGGCGGAAATAGCGATAAATATCATTTTGACCCCATATTAGTTCAAGTTCTGACAAACCATTTTCATTAAAAACAGGGTATCCTTCTAAATCATAAAGCCTGAAAATAACTTTTTGATTGATCTCGTCCATTCCTGCATAGCGGTAAGAATCCGTCCATCCACCATGTGCGTTTATATAATCGATGCTTCTTTGCAGCAAATCTACCGGACCTTTTAAATATTCGCTTTCTTCTTGTGGATTAACAAAAGAAAGCATTTTCATATCATTGTCGACCGTCATCATGCTGGATTCACCAATATATTCTTCTTTGCCTGGCCCTACATTTTTTTGGACAAACCTCGGATCGTGGAAAAGTGCTTCTGCAAATTTTTCCGAGCTTAAATTATAAGAATAATATTTATACTTTTTCATTTTCGGTTTTTCCACCGGCAGAAAAATGCTCCGATAATTTGTTGCTTTATATTCAAAATAACGGGGGTATTGATTCGATTGCTTGTAAAATTTTTGATTAAATTCTTTTAAATGGGCTGAACTGACGTGGCTGACATATACTTGCTGCTCTTCTTTAGTTCCATAACGGACGAAATAAACAATTCCGTCCTCTCCTTCTTTATTGTCCGCATCAATTACAATACGGTTAAATTTGAACTTTGGCAGGTTTCGGTCTTCGATGCTTAATACCGTTTTATATAATTCAATCGGAACTACATCTGGAAAAACAATCTCTACATTCCCATCTGCATGGACAAATTCAGGTAATTGATGAATTTGGTTTGTAATGTTTTTGATCCCATAAAAGCTCCACGTGCTTAATTCCCGAATAATTTTATCAATATAAGCGTTAGAAACCGTACCATAATGGTTGCCTTGATAATGAAAAAGAATTCGATCAGGTTTTACCACTTTGTTTACTTCTTTCTTAGCACCGATCTCGACTTCTCCAATATAGTTTGATTTTTCCATTGTGTCAAAATTCGGTTGGTACGTCCAAATATTCCACGTTAACACAACACTTAAGATCACTAAAACCATTAAAATGGCGGATTTTATATTTTCATATGTCATGACCATTCATCCTCTTCTGAGCGATCAACAGGCAGAGTAAAATAAATAGTTGTTCCTTTTCCTTCGACGCTCGTTGCCCAAATGTTTCCTCCATGGGCTTTGACCATTTCTTTCGCTATCGCGAGCCCCAGTCCTGTGCCGCCCAGCTTTCTTGAGCGAGCCTTATCAACCCGATAAAAACGCTCAAAAATCTTTTCTATATTTTCTTTCGGAATTCCAACCCCCTGGTCGGAAATGCTGATCAAGATTTGTTCTTCCTGCTCTTCTACTTTAAATGTGATCTGGCCGCCTTCTGGAGAATATTTTAGTGCATTTGAAATGATATTATCTAGAATTTGAGTAAGCTTATCTTCATCTGCTTCAACAAAAATAGGACGTTTCGGAAGAAGGCGCTTAAACGTAACATTTTGTTCTTTCGTCATTTCAAACCGATCGATAATTCGATGGAAAAACTCAATAAAGTCAATCCACTCTTTCTTTAACTTGTAATCTTTGCTGTCCATTTTCGATAATTGCAGCAAATCATTCACAAGGCGAATCATCCGCTCTGTTTCCGTTTGTGCAACATTTAGAAAGTGAGGAGCAAGCTCTTCGTCTTTCCATGCTCCTTCTGCGAGAGCCTCGAGATAACTTCTCATTGTCGTAAGCGGCGTCCGCAATTCATGTGATACATTAGCGACAAATTCGCGGCGTTCCATTTCAATTTTTTCTTGATCTGTAATATCATGCAATACAGTAATAAGACCGTTGACAAAGCCGGTTTCTTTTTGAATAACCGAAAAATTAGCCCGTAAAATATACGGAGTATTTTTCGTACTGTAATCTAAAATGACTGATTCACGCTCTTCGAGTAATTTTTCAAATGTATATTCTTCTTCCAGATCGAGAAGTTCGAGAATGGATTGGGATAATACTGTTTCACGTGAAACATTCAGCATTTCCGCCGCAGGTTCATTAATTAAAATAACCCTGCCCCGCCGGTCGGTTGCAATAACACCATCCGTCATATAAGAGAGAACCGATGATAACTTTCTTCGTTCTCCTTCCGTCGTTGCCTGCGCTTCCTGAAGTTTTTTTGTCAAGTTGTTAAAAGTTATGGCAAGCTGTCCGATTTCATCATATCCATAAACCTTAACTTTACGGGAAAAGTTTCCTTTCGCCATGGCGAGAGCCTGTCTTCTCATGTCCGCAATCGGCCTTGTGATTGTCCGGGCCAAAAGGACACCGAGAACCGCTGTAATAGCGAGGGCGATGGCTGTTCCGGTAACAAAGATTTTATTGATATCTTTCATTTGTTCAAAAACATTTTCAATTTTTGCTACCAAATATACAGCTCCAATAACTTCTCGATTATGTTTAATCGGAGTAGAAAGAACCCATATTCGATATCCGTACTTCGGATCAATCCTTACTGAATCCTGGGGCTCTCCAAGAACAATCGATCTTTTAACTAAAACATCTGTCATTCTTTGATCGACTAAATCCTGATGGTTCGGATCGGCACCGATAATTTTCAAATTATTATCGACAACCCGGACTTCAGAGATCTCTCCTCCGGAAAAGTCTTTTAAAAGGTCCTTTACTTCATCTTTAAGAAGAGGGTCATCTTTCCCTCGCACTTTTTGAATTTCTTCTTCAAGATTGTAGGAGAGCAAGTCCACTCGTTTTTCAATCGATGTGTAAAAGTTTTCTTTCAAATTTTTTTCTAGCTCTCTCACAAAGTAAACACCGATAATTTGAATCGCAACCAAAATAAGAAGAACATAGATGGTCACAAACTTTAAATGAATCGAACGAAAAATACCAACTTTTTTCATTGGCAAATCTTACTCCTGCTCGGGATTTCGCAAATAATACCCGACCCCTCTTCGTGTTACAATCCAAATTGGATGGCTCGGATTATCCTCAATTTTTTCACGCAGACGCCGAACCGTAACATCGACTGTTCTTACATCACCATAATAATCATAGCCCCAGACTGTCTGAAGCAAATGTTCCCTTGTCATCACCTGGCCGATATGCTTTGCCAGATAATGCAGCAACTCAAATTCCCGGTGAGTTAATTCAATGGTTTCGCCTCTTTTTGAAACAACATACGCATCAGGTTGGATCACTAAAGACCCTACCGTAATCTCATTTGACTCTTCTTCTTCACCAGGTTTTGAAGCAATTTGCTGGTGGCGGCGAAGATTTGCTTTTACCCTTGCAATCAATTCTCTTGTGCTGAATGGCTTGGTCACATAATCATCTGCCCCAAGCTCAAGACCTAACACTTTATCAATTTCTGAATCCTTTGCAGTAAGCATAATAATAGGCATTTCATATTTTTTCCTAACTTCCCTGCACACTTCTATACCATCTCTTTGTGGAAGCATAATATCCAGCAAGATTAAATCAGGCTGAATTTCTTCAACCATTTCAATAGCTGTGTTGCCATCATAAGCGCAATAAACGTCAAATCCTTCTTTTTTTAGATTAAATTGCAAAATATCTGCAATTGGTTTTTCATCATCCACAACTAGAATTTTCTTCTCCATACCCGTTTCTCCTTTTTATAAAATTAGGTCTCTTTGTATATTAAAACCGTTCTATTTTGAGTTATCATTTCCCCACTTTACTTTACCATGTTATACATCTAAATTTCATCTATTAAAAAAACTTATCAATTCTATTATAATTCAATGTAAAAAAGTCTCTAGTTCAAACTAGAGACTTCCATATATTGTTTTCCTCAATTTAGTGATGATCATGTAACAAAAAAGGGAGCATTTTATTCTACGCTCCCAAGATGGCTCGGGACGGAATCGAACCGCCGACACAAGGATTTTCAGTCCTTTGCTCTACCGACTGAGCTACCGAGCCATTATCATTATTACTCCCTAAACTATTTTTTGTATAAAGTGGCGGTCCCGACGGGAATCGAACCCGCGATCTCCTGCGTGACAGGCAGGCATGTTAACCGCTACACTACGGGACCTAAAATATGTAAATTTGATGATGAGCAAGGAAACCGTCCTTGCCAGCTTCTTACCCATCACCAATATATGCCGATGACCCGTACGGGATTCGAACCCGTGTTACCGCCGTGAAAGGGCGGTGTCTTAACCACTTGACCAACGGGCCATCATAAGATGGTGAGCCATGGAGGATTCGAACCTCCGACCCTCTGATTAAAAGTCAGATGCTCTACCGACTGAGCTAATGGCTCTTGGTTTTATTACACTCCAAGTTTTTTCTTCGACGCCATTTCCAAGAAGTATATTCACATATAGTTCAACGGACGTCCCGATCTCGGTATGTTTATTCAAGCAGCAGCTCGATCGGTACGCTGTTGCTTTTTCTTCGCAGCCTTTTCGGTCGTGCTCTACCGACTGAGCTAACGGCTCTTGGTTTTAGTATTTTTGACGACGTTTTTTATATTAGCATAATAGTTAATATTTAAGCAATGTTTTTTTGAAAACTTTTTTTCTATTTCACTAATATTGAATAAAATTCTTCCAAAGCATTGATATAACTGAATTTATAACACTTAAAAAAATGCATTGGAGTGAAGAATCCAATGCATTTAAGAAGTTTTTTCAGGTTTGCCTACCGGCTGATTTGTAGTTTCAACGCGGGCATTTCCCATCAAAAACACAAAAACAGCCGCAATTACAATTGGTATTAAAGCAACCATAAAAGTATACGTAATCGAATCCGACATGGCGTTTACGATTTTATCTAAAATAAAATCAGGAATTTTTGCGCGTTCACCAGATTGGAAAAGCTGTTGCGGGTCTTCGACATTCATCTTGGGCTGTCCAAAAGCTTCCTGACTGCCGATGCCTTTCATTCCTTTGAACGCTTCCTTCATTTTATCTATAAAAATATTGCTCTGAATTGATCCGAAAATAGTAATTCCCACTGTCATCCCGAATGAACGGAGGAATGCGTTTGTTGAGTTTGCTGTTCCTCGGTAGCGCGGTTCTAAATTGTGAATTGAAGCTGTCGGCAATATTGAGAATGAGAAGCCAATCCCAAACCCGGCGATAATCATATAAATTGTCAATAGTGTGCGGCTTGTATCTGGAGTAAGCGTACTAAGCAGATACATTCCAATAAAGTAAGATAGTATAGAAACAATCATTAAATTGCGGAAACTCGTTTTTGTTAGGAAGGAACCACCAATGCCGCTGCCTGCGACTGAGCCTAGCATCATCGGTGTCAGGATAAACCCTGCATTTGTTGCAGAGCCTCCATATACCGCTTGAACGAATATTGGAATAAATACAGTTAATATAATAAAAGTGGCACCATAAAGAAACGCCAGTATTTGCGAAAACGCAAATAATCGTTTTTTAAACAGCCAGAATGAAATAATAGGATTTTTTGCGATCCGTTCGATTATAAAAAAGGCAATAAAGAAAATGCCAAAGCTGACAAATAAACTAATGATTTGGATGGAATCCCAGTCATACTCTTTGCCGCCCAATTCAAGGGCAAACATCAGGCTGACTACCGAAACAACAAGTGTAATCGCACCCCACCAGTCAATTGCTTGCTTTTGGTGTTGTGATGACTCTTTGTAATAACGAAGAACTAAGAATAAAGAAACTAATCCGATAGGCACGTTCACATAAAAAACCCAATGCCAGCTAATATAGTCCGTAATATAAGCGCCCAATAAGGGTCCCAGTACACTTGAAGTTCCAAATACTGCACCAAAAAGCCCTGTCATTTTCCCTCGCTTTTCAGGTGGAAAAATATCAAAGATAATCGTGAAGGCGATTGGCATTAAAGCTCCGCCGCCAATTCCTTGAATTGCACGGTAAATGCTTAATTGGACAATGTTTTGTGAAATTCCGCATAAAGCAGATCCAATTAAAAAAACTGCCAGACCGAAGATAAAAAAACGTTTCCGTCCGTACATATCGGAAAGCTTCCCAAAAATAGGCATTCCTGCCATTGTTGTAACCATATAAGCAGATGTCACCCAGACAAATTTATCAAATCCCCCCAAATCGGAAACGATAGTTCCCATTGCAGTAGCAACAATGGTGTTATCCATCGCAGCCATTAATATTCCCAAAAGCAGGCCAGCCACAATGAATTTAATGTTTTTCTCTTGATCAACCATTCATTTTCTCCTTTCCTAAGTAATACCATAATAGTCTGCCATTATTAATCAAAATAAATGCTCATAATCTTTCTTTGATCATGATACAGAGCGAGTAAATTCCATATCCTCCAGCTAAAAAACAGCTCTTTTAAAACTAATTTAGAATTGAAAAGATGTGCAAACCCCTCGTTAGACAAGACAAACATAAAACGCCCTGCTGAATGATTATATTTTATACTTTCTATCTTGAAAAGAAAGAAGCCCTTCTGACGGAAGGGCTTCTTCGTTAACTTTGACGCCAAGGGTTGTGTAAGACATTTGTTTGTGAACGGTCCGGACCGACGGAAAAGATTGATAATGGTATACCAGTCAGCTGTGCAACCCGCTCTAAATAGTGGCGGGCATTAGCCGGAAGTTCGTCAAGCGACTTGCAGCCGGTGATATCTTCAGTCCAGCCAGGCAGTTCCTCATATACAGGCTCGCATTCAGATAATACTTTTAAGCTTGCCGGAAATTCTTCGATTATTTCCCCTTTATAGCGGTAAGCTACACATATTTTTAATGTTTCAATTCCGGTTAAAACATCAATGGAATTGAGTGAAAGGTCGGTAATTCCGCTGACACGGCGCGCATGGCGGACAACAACACTGTCAAACCAGCCGACACGGCGCGGACGGCCTGTCGTTGTACCATACTCGCGGCCGACTTCACGAATTCGATCCCCAATTTCATTATTCAATTCTGTTGGGAACGGGCCGTCTCCAACACGTGTTGTATAAGCTTTCGAAACACCAACGACATGTGTGATTTTTGTCGGGCCAACACCGGAACCAATTGTCACTCCGCCAGCAACTGGATTAGAAGAAGTGACAAATGGATATGTACCTTGGTCAATATCAAGCATAACACCTTGTGCGCCTTCAAAAAGAACTCGGCGTCCTTGATCAAGCGCATCGTTCAAGACAACAGATGTATCACAAACATACTTCTTGATTTGTTGGCCGTACTCAAAATATTCATCTAAGATTTCTTCAATCGTAAAACCTTTTGTTTCATAAAAGCGTTCAAGTAAACGGTTTTTCTCTTCAAGGTTGCGTGAGAGCTTTTCTTCAAAAACTTCGCGGTCTAACAAATCAGCAATCCGGATCCCAATGCGAGCTGCTTTATCCATATATGCAGGTCCAATCCCTTTTTTGGTTGTTCCGATTTTGTTTGCCCCTTTGCGCTCTTCTTCCACCTCATCCAATTTTAAATGATAAGGCAAAATCACATGGGCACGGTTGCTGATACGCAGATTATCTGTTGAAACTCCTCTTTCATGCAAATAAGCAAGCTCATTTACAAGCGCTTTTGGGTCAACGACCATTCCGTTTCCAATCACGCAAATTTTATCTTTATAAAAAATTCCAGATGGAATTAAATGCAATTTATAAGTTTCACCGTTAAAACGAATAGTGTGCCCTGCATTGTTTCCGCCCTGATATCGTGCAATCACTTCGGCATTTTCAGAAAGAAAATCAGTAATCTTTCCTTTTCCTTCATCTCCCCATTGTGTTCCGACAACTACTACTGATGACATTAAAAACACACCTCCAAGGTTCACAAGCATAAAAATTTCTCACGAATCGATTTAAACATATTCAGTTTATCAGTAATTCAGAATGAAAGTCAACAAAACACGAACAATTTATTGTAAAATATTATTTTATGTTCGTAAACTATTACAATCGTAAAATGTTTTTTTTAAAAGAAAGGGGGTTATTCCCGTTCAGCTCGTGTTTACTCCCGTTCATGACCCTTTTGCTCCCGTTCAATGTAAAAAGGCCGGCCAATTTTTTGACCAGCCTTTTATGCTCCAGGCGGAATCATTGATTCATCAAAACGCCGCTCTAAATTTACGAATTTATTATACTCTTTAATAAAGGCAAGTTCGACTGTGCCGACAGGGCCGTTGCGCTGTTTGGCGATGATAATTTCGATAATGTCTTTATTCTCTGATTCCTTATTATAATAGTCATCACGATATAAGAAAGCAACAATATCTGCATCCTGCTCAATACTTCCTGATTCACGGATATCTGACATCATCGGACGCTTGTCTTGGCGTTGTTCAACCCCGCGGGAAAGCTGGGAAAGTGCGATGACCGGCACTTCTAGTTCCCGCGCTAATTCTTTCAGAGAACGAGATATTTCAGATACTTCTTGCTGGCGGTTTTCGCCTGGGCGGCCGCTCCCTTGAATAAGCTGAAGATAGTCGATAACGACCATTCCTAAACCGTGCTCTTGCTTTAAACGCCTACATTTCGAACGAATTTCGCTAATTCTTATCCCCGGTGTGTCATCAATAAAGATTCCGGCATTCGACAAACTGCCCATGGCCATCGTTAATTTTCCCCAGTCCTCATCTGTCAAAGTACCGGTTCGAAGTCTCTGGGAGTTAATATTTCCTTCCGCACACAACATACGCATGACAAGTTGTTCAGCGCCCATCTCTAAACTGAAAATCGCAATATTTTCACCTGTTTTCGTAGCTACATTCTGAGCAATATTAAGGGCGAATGCAGTTTTCCCTACCGATGGACGGGCTGCAACGATAATTAAATCATTGCGCTGAAAACCTGCTGTCATTTTATCAAGCTCTCGGAACCCTGTTTCCAGTCCGGTAATATCTCCTTTACGGTTATGAAGCATTTCAATATTATCATATGTCCGGACTAAAACATCTTTGATATTGTGAAAAGTACCAGCATTTTTTCGCTGAGCTACCTCAAGAATTCTTTTTTCCGCTTCTTCTAAAACGGCATCGACCTCATCTTCACGTGTATATCCATCCTGGGCTATCGCTGTCGCTGTCCGGATCAAGCGGCGCAATAAAGACTTTTCTTCAACAATTCTTGCGTAATATTCAATATTGGCTGCTGTCGGTACAGATGCGGCCAATTCACTTAAGTAGCTGACACCGCCTGTATCTTCTAAAATGTTTGCTGCGGCAAGCTCTTCAGTTACGGTAATTAAGTCGACCGCTTTTCCTTGATCACTCAGCTTCAGCATGACATTAAAGATTTTTTGATGGGATGCCCGGTAAAAGTCTTCTGGAATTAAGATTTCAGAAGCAATCGTTAACGAGGATGGTTCCAGGAAAATTGCCCCTAGAACTGCCTGTTCCGCTTCAATGTTTTGGGGCGGCAGCCGATCGGCAAATAAATCATTCATCTAAACAAACCTCCCTTATGAAGAGGAATGAAATATTAAGAAAAGCGCAAAACATTTAGTTAGCCCCGACAAAAACGGCTGCATTTTAATTGTTTTTATAAAGGCTAGAAAAAATGTGATCAGCATGACCGATCACATTTGATATCAACTCTTATATTCTATCATGTTTGTTCCGGAATGGTACTTCCAAAATTAGTTTGCTTCTTTTACATGGACATTCAATGTTGCTGTTACTTCTGAATGTAATTTGACAGGAACTTTCGTATATCCTAGCGAACGAATTGCTTCTTCGAGCTCAATTTTACGCTTGTCTATCTTAATGTTATGTTTCTTTTGAAGTTCATCAGCAATTTGTTTGCTCGTAATGGAACCAAAAAGGCGGCCGCCTTCACCAGCTTTTGCTGACAATTCAACCGTTATTTTTTCAAGTTGCTCTTTCAATTGTTTCGCCTGAGCGAGTTCTTGCTCTGCCAATTTTTCCTCTTTTTTCTTTTGGGCATTTAATTTGCTTAAATTTTCCTTGTTCGCTTCGACTGCAAGTCCCTGTTTTATGAGAAAGTTATTAGCGTATCCGTCCGCTACATTTTTAATTTCGCCTTTTTTTCCTTTTCCCTTTACATCTTTAAGAAAAATAACTTTCATTCCTTTTTTCCCCCTTCAAAATATTCTTCTATTGCAGATATTAACTGTTCCTCAGCTTCATCAACAGTTACATCTGCTAGTAGAGTTGCAGCATTTGTTAAATGGCCTCCGCCATCCAGGTTTTCCATTATTACCTGGACATTAACATCTCCAAGGGATCTCGCACTAATTGCGACCTTATTTTCAGGACGTCTGGCAATAACAAATGAAGCGAGAACTCCGTCCATCGTCAATAATGTATCTGCAGCTTGGGCAATCACGACTTGATCGTAAATTTCGTCTTCATTTCCTTTTACAATCGCAATGCCGTCGCGGTAAAAATAGACGGCTTCAATCAACTTAGCCCGTCGGATATACGTATCCACATCTTCTTTTAAAAACTTTTGGACTAAAACCGTGTCAGCGCCTTTTCCGCGCAAATAGGAAGCAGCATCAAATGTACGCGAACCAGTTCTTAGTGTAAAACTTTTTGTATCAACAATAATACCTGCGAGCAAGGCTGTTGCTTCAAGCATTTCAATTTTTCCACGTTTTGGCTGATATTCCAGCAGCTCGGTAACAAGTTCTGCTGTCGAGGACGCATATGGTTCCATATAAACGAGCAGAGGATTTTTGACGAAATCTTCGCCGCGGCGGTGATGGTCAATGACAACCACATTATCAATACTTTTTAACAGCTTCTCTTCAATCACAAGTGAAGGCTTATGGGTATCAACAATAACCAGTAATGTATCATCCGTAGCAATTTCCAGTGCCTCTTCCGGACTAATAAATCTAGAAAACAGATCCTCATTTTGCATGATCTCTTTCATCAAGCGCTTAACACCTGTATCAATTTCGTGAAAATTTACGACGATATAGCCTTCCCGCTCATTCATTTGGGCAACTTTTTGAATGCCAATGGCTGAACCGATGGAATCCATATCAGGGTTTTTATGGCCCATAATAATGACTTTATCACTTTCTGTGATTAACTCTTTTAAAGCATGGGAGATCACGCGGGCCCTGACTCTTGTCCGTTTTTCCACCGGATTTGTTTTTCCGCCGTAAAATTTCACTTTTCCATTAGTTTGCTTAATGGCAACCTGATCTCCGCCCCGGCCAAGGGCCAGATCCAAACTTGATTGTGCAAGAGAACCAAGCTCAGGCAAGGATGAAACACCAGTCCCAACTCCAATACTTAATGTAAGAGGGACATTTTGCTTCGAAGTTGCTTCACGAACTTCATCTAAAATACTAAATTTCCCTTTTTCAAGAGAATGTAAAATATGTTCATTAAAAACAGCAATAAACCTTTCCGAAGATACCCTCTTTAAAAAGACTCCGTTGTCATTGGCCCATTTATTCAACAAGGACGTAACAATGTTGTTTAAGTTGCTTCTTGTTTGGTCATCCATTCCCTGCGTCATTTCATCATAATTATCTAAAAAAATGATGGCAATGACTGTCCGCTCATTCTCGTACATTTTCTCAATTTCAGTTTGTTCTGTCACATCAAAAAAGTATAGAAGACGTTCTTTCTGCTTATGAATGACGCGAAATTTCCGGTCATGGAGAGTGACAATTTCAGTTTCAATTTCCTGTTTAATCAAAGGAATGAGCGAATCAGCTACGTCATAGAGGGATCTTCCCACTAACGTATCTTCTTGAAAACATGAAGCCAAAAAAGGATTTGTCCACTCGATTGTATACTCATCATTTATCAGCATAATGCCAATTGGCATTTCCATTAATGCTTCTTCACCGACTCTTTTGACCCGGTAAGATAGCGTTGTTATATATTCTTCCGTTTCCTTTCGCTGCTTTTGTTCAAACCAAAATACGAAATAAAAAGAAATAAAGGCAAGAAAAAATCCAGCCAGACTGAATAGCAAGTTATAATAAGCTAATACACCCAGTTGCACCACTGTTACGCCCATAAGTCCGTATAGTGGATAACGTATGGACTTTTTTTTTCGATACGAAGGCATGTTTTCAGCTCCTATAACAGTAGTGTTTTCCTTATGATTGTTTTTTTAAGCGCTGCCTTAAGTCAAACCCTAAGTCAATTATACCTAATATCCGTACAACATAAAGAAATATTGGCAGCAACAATGATAAAATTGTCACAGTAACTGGAATCGCGGCAGAATATCCTTTTATGTAACTGAAATAAAAGACAAAGGAGAATCCTTGCACAATCATACATAACTGTAAAATAAACGATAAATTTAACAGGGCCGAAAACAAATAGCTGCCTTCTCCCGGATTGATCACCATTGAAACGAGCAAAACAGCCAAATAATACCATAATAAACTTTTTGGCAAAGTCAAATCCTTAAAAGCCTTCCATTTTCCAACCATAACCCCGAACTTTTTTAAAATCGGAAGGGAAACAAGCTGAATCAAAAATACAATCATAAATGAAACAACCACAAACAAGCTTGGCATTAATGTTTCAATCATGTCAACGCTGGATAAAAGCTGTTCGGCAGCCTTCTGCCCGGGATCTTGGCCAATCGATTCCAACATTTTCAACGACATATCTACAGATTCCCGAAGCATTTTCATTATTTCGTCGATGAAATTGTATTGAAAAAACGCAACAGCTACAACGTATTGTATGATCAAATTAAGCAAAAAGACGAGAGAGCCGGCTATAAAAACCATTCCTCTGTTCTTTTGTTTTCTTATTAAGTATCCCATAACCGCTCCGGTCAATCCATAGGCAAGAGTTAAAGGAACAGAAAAAATGCTTCCTGCTACAAGCGATATGGCAATAGATGCGATAAGAAAAACAAAAGAAGTTTTCGCATCGTTTTTTGCAAAAAACATAATAAATGGAAGTGGTAAAAACAGGTTAACAATCATTCCTAATATAGGAATATACATCGTTATTAACAATAAAACGGTAAATGCCGCTAATAAAACAGCTCCTTCAGTAATCCTTTGACTATTTTTTTTCATAATTCACCTCTTAATCAGACACACCCTTGAAGTCTATTTTAGCTACAATCAAAGTCGTGTTCAACTATGCAGAATTGATTCTTCAGAATCACGGAATCCATGAAAGATGGTTCAATAATACAGAATCGTTTACATACAAGGAATATTATACCATATATTGTATTTATCGTTTTACTCAAGTTTTCTATATTAGGGTTGGGAATAAAAACTCATGTTATCCGTACAAAATAAAAAGCAGCCCGCTTTTTTGAATGGACTGCAATTGGTTCAGGATTAAATATATTCATAGAGGTTTTTTTCAATAAATTCTATGATTTGTTTGTGCATTGGCTCAGAAACATTTTTTGATTTAAATTGCTTTTCTGCCAGGCTCAAATACCGTTTCACTGTTTTATTTTTTGAGGCTTCTTTAAGTGTTAATTCACCGTTGAGGATTTTAATTGCAACTTTTTTGACATCTGCATCGTTTGTTAAATAATAGAGTATGCCGGCAATATAACTTGTCCGATCCAACACATCATCTCCACCTTTTCATATAGCTTATTAATGGATTCCATGCGGATGGCCAAATATCCTGCTATTCCGGCAAAGTTTTACAAAAAGTTTCCTAATAAAAAAGCAACAGGAATCAGACCTGCTGCTTTAATTCAAAATTATTCACCTGCAACGAATGGCAATAATGCCATTTGACGCGCACGTTTGATCGCAACTGTTAATTTACGTTGGTATTTCGCGCTTGTGCCTGTTACACGACGTGGTAAAATTTTACCGCGCTCAGAGATAAATTTTTTAAGAAGATCAACATCTTTATAGTCGATATGTGTAATTCCGTTCGCTGTGAAGTAGCACACTTTACGACGTTTTGCGCGTCCGCCTCTGCGTCCTCCTGCCATCAAATTTCCCTCCTTTAAATTCATTATAAAACGTTCGTTATATAGCCATTAGAATGGAAGATCATCATCTGAGATGTCAATTTGCCCATCACCGGCAAATGGATCTTCATCTATACGTGTATAGCCTTGATTGTTGTTTTGGCGTTGATTCTGATTTCCAAATGGATTGTCTTGATCCCTTGGACCACCATAAAAACCACTGTCGCCTCTGTCACTTGAAGCACTTCTCGGCTCAAGAAATTGAACACTTTCTGCTAAGACTTCTGTTACATAAACACGTCTTCCGTCTTGGCCCTCATAGCTGCGCGTTTGCAAGCGTCCATCTACGCCAGCAAGACTACCTTTTTTCAAATAGTTTGCGACATTTTCCGCTGCACGCCTCCAAACAACACAGTTAATAAAGTCTGCTTCCCGTTCACCTTGCTGGTTCGTAAACGTACGATTTACAGCAAGAGTAAAAGTTGTAACCGGAACTCCATTTGGTGTGTAGCGCAACTCGGGATCTCTTGTCAACCGTCCAACAAGAACGACACGATTCATCATCAGAATCAACCCCTTTCAACAACAAATGTTTCATGTGAAACATTTTTAAAAGTTGGATATATTTTTTAAATAATGATTATTCTTCTTCTTTAACAACGATATGACGAATGATGTCTTCGTTGATTTTTGCTAATCGAGAGAATTCTTCAACCGCAGCCGGTTCAGATTTTACGTTAATGATATGGTAAATTCCGTCGCGGAAATCTTTGATTTCATAAGCAAGACGGCGTTTTCCCCATTCTTTTGATTCAATAATTTCCGCACCATTCTCCGTTAAGATGTTGTCAAAACGCTCAACAAGCGCTTTTTTTGCTTCATCTTCAATGTTTGGGCGGATGATGTACATAATTTCGTACTTTCTCATCACGTTCACCTCCTTTTGGTCTAAACGGCCCGAAAACGGGCAAGGAGCAATTATTCATTACTCACAAGAAAGAATTATAGCATAGTTTTTATAGCTTTGCAAATAAAAATACCACAAGATCAGGCTCTGTGGCAGGGTCAAATTTCTTGTCACTTAATAAGTGCTTTTATGCATGAAGCAGCATTTTCTTTTTCTTGTTCTTGAAAATAACTTCTTTATATTCTTCAATCAGCCCATCAAAGATCGATTCCCATGATTGTTTTAAAGCGTATGTTCTCGCTGAATGCCCCATTTTTTCCCTCTTCATTTCATCAATGAGAAGCTGCTGAATGGTTTCAAGAAAGTGCTCGTGATCATGGGCACGGCAAATCATGCCTGTTGCATTATTCTGAACAATTCTTGTAACTCCTCCTGAATCAGCAACAATCGCTGGTGTCCCTGATGCCAGCGCCTCTAATACAACATTGCCAAATGTTTCAGTTGTTGAAGGGAACACAAACAAATCGGCTTCTGCATATGCCTTGGCCAGTTCCTCACCATCTAAATATCCCGTCAAGGTTGCATTTTTCTTGTCCTTTACATGATCAAGCACTTCCTTGTAACTTGGCCCATCGCCTGCTATAACCCAATGAATTTCTTTTTGAAACTCCGCCGGCATTTCTTCAATAATTTTATAAAGAGTGTGGAGGTCTTTTTCGAGAGATAAGCGACCAACATAAAGAAGGATATAGCGCTCTTTAATTTGATAACGGTTTCGTAAATATTGATTTTTCTTTTCTGGATTAAACAAGCAGCAATCAACGCCTCTGCTCCAAATCGAGAGGTTATGAAATCCACGTTCTTCTAAATATTCTTTCGTATCAGAGGATGGCACAAAAATTTTTTCAAATGGCGTATGAAACCACTTCATATAGCGCCATAGGAGTGAAGATAACCAGGTTAGTTTATAATATTTCAAATACTGATCGAAATGGGTATGGTAAGAAGCGACCATAGGGATTCCCAGCCGTTTGGCAGCATGTATCCCATATAAGCCCATTGTCAGTGGTGTAGCGATATGAACAAGATCAGGCGAAAAATCGCTTACCCGTTTAAGAATATTATAAGGATTTGCAATTGCAGTCCGGCATTCAGGATAGAATAAAAAGGGAAAGCTCGTAAATTGATGTGTATTAGGATACATGATTCCGTCCTCTAACTCGGGAACAAAAATCTCATATTCAATTCCTCTTTTTTCCATATGATCAGTCAGTCTTTTCAACGTTCGCGCCACACCGTTCACTTGCGGATAAAATGTATCCGAAAATAATGCAATACGCATTGCTGACCTCCTCTTCTTATATAAAATAACTAAAGAACAGAGCTGTCATAGAACCTAAGATTGCCCCTGCTGCTACATCAGATGGGTAGTGGACACCGAGCACAACCCTCGAAAAAGCCACGAGTACAGCTAAAGGAAGAAGAAAAGGCGCTAATTCTGGAATATATACACAATAAGGTACGACTACTGAGAATATGGCAGTGGAATGCCCTGAGGGAAAAGAAGGATCTTTAAATAAATAGCCGTAAACTTTAGCATCAGGTAATGCCAGATAAGGACGAATCCGGCGGAAAAATCGTTTCATTAAACTTGCAATCAAATGGCTTATTGCCAATGAAAAGCTAGCGGCCAAAACAGTTGATTTCAAAAAGTCCGGACCTACAATATGAAGCAGCAATTGAATAGAAATTGTAAATCCAGCACCACCGAAATGCGTAATCCATTTAAAAAAAGAAATCACAATTTCCGGCCACTGGTTACAATGGTAAAACCAATTTTGATCATACTTGTATATCCATGCTTTTGCCCGTTCCACCGGTCGATTTCCCCTTTACAATCGTTTCTATACAAAAATTATAAAGAACAATAGTAAGAGAAAAATTAAAGGGATGTAAAGATTTTATTAATCTTAATATTCTGAAAAATATATAAAAAAAGCCCTGCAGATATCATCCGCAGAGCTGCTGCTAATAATTTAACCAGCCATAACCAACGGAAATCATTGACAGGCAAAGAAAACATTAGTGATGGAAGTTTCAATTTTATACATTAAAACGGAAATGGATAATGTCACCGTCTTGTACTTCGTAATCCTTTCCTTCAAGACGGACTTTTCCTGCTTCACGGGCTGCCGCCATGGAGCCTGCCGCCAATAAGTCATCATAAGAAACGGTTTCAGCACGAATAAAGCCTCTTTCAAAGTCAGAATGAATAATTCCTGCACACTGAGGAGCTTTCATGCCTTTACGGAACGTCCATGCACGCACTTCCTGAACGCCAGCAGTAAAATATGTGGCTAGCCCCAATAATGAATATGCTTTTCTAATTAATTGATCAAGACCGGATTCTTCAATTCCAAGTTCTTGTAAAAACATGGCTTTTTCTTCACCGTCAAGCTCAGCAATCTCCGATTCAATTTTTGCACAGACGACAACCACTTCAGCATTATCTTTCTCTGCATATTTTTTCACTTTTTGGACATATTCATTAGAGGAAGGATCAGCAACATCTTCTTCTCCAACGTTTGCGACGTATAAAACCGGTTTAATTGTAAGAAGATGAAGCCCTTTAACAACCTTCATTTGTTCATCGGTAAATTCTACTGCCCGAGCAGGCTTTTCTGATTCAAATGCATCTTTGAGCATCGAAAGAATTTCAAATTCAAATATGGCATCTTTATCTTTTTGCTTTGCCATTTTCTCAACACGGCCAATGCGTTTTTCTACTGTTTCAAGATCAGCTAAAATTAATTCCAGGTTAATAGTTTCAATGTCAGCAATCGGATCTACTTTCCCGGAAACATGAGTGATGTTATCATCAGCGAAACAGCGAACGACCTGACAAATCGCATCAACTTCACGAATATGGGATAAGAATTTATTTCCGAGGCCTTCCCCTTTGCTTGCACCTTTTACAATTCCGGCAATATCCGTAAATTCAAATGTTGTTGGCACTGTTTTTTTAGGCTGAACAAGTTCTGTTAATTTTGTTAAACTATGATCCGGCACTTCGACAATCCCTACATTCGGATCAATCGTACAGAAAGGATAGTTTGCGGCTTCAGCTCCCGCTTGAGTAATTGCATTAAAAAGTGTCGATTTTCCTACGTTTGGCAGTCCGACGATACCTGCTGTTAAGGCCATCCCTGTCACTCCTCTGATCATATAATCTATTTAATCCATTTTGGTTCATTTTAAAACGAATAAGCCTCTCACAATTATAGATAGTAGCTATTAAAAACACAAGTGCCTAACACCGCTTTAAAAAACAAAAGAAGCATGATTTATTCCTCATGCTTCTCAAGTATTTTTTTCAGCTTTCTTGAAAATTTTTTTCGCGGGATTAACACGCTGTGGGCGCAGCCTTCGCATTTAATGCGAATGTCCATGCCCATTCTAATAATTTTCCAGCGGTTTGTTCCACAAGGATGAGGCTTTTTCATTTCAACAATATCATATAATCCAAACTCTTTTTGCTCCATTGGCTATCCTATTCCTTTCCTAACTGTTTTTGCTCTCCTTGTTCATCACTTCTGCTGTACATGACAAGGCGCGGAAATGGAATATCGAATCCATGAGCTTCAAGCAGAACTTTTAATTCCCTGCGAAGCATTCTAGCAATATTAAAATGCTTCATTGGTAATGTTTCTGCTACAATTCTCAAGACTACTTCAGATGTTCCAATATTTTGGACTCCCAATAGTTCTGGAGGTTTCACGATATCCTCATATCGATCCGGGAGGTCCTTCAAAAAATCTTGAATAACCTTTTCCGCACGTTCAATATCTTCATTATAGGCAATACTAACATCAACCACTGCAACACTGTTATAAAGGGAAAAGTTAGTAACCTCTGAAATGCTTCCATTTGGAATAATATGAAGTTCACCTGTCCAGTTTTTAATTTTCGTCGTCCTTAAGCCAATTTCCTCTACCGTTCCTTCAAACTGGCCGACACGTACATGATCTCCTACAGAAAATTGGTCTTCAAAAATAATAAAAAACCCGGAAATGATATCTTTTACAAGACTTTGTGCACCGAATCCAACTGCCAGACCTACAATCCCTGCTCCGGCTAAAAGAGGTTTTACCTCAATCGATAATATTGGCAAAATCATGATTATAGCAATGAAATAGACAACATATGTAAGCATATTTTCAAGCAATTTCTTTAATGTAGCTTCCCTTCGCTCCGAAAAACGAATAGGAGCTTTTGCCCTCACAAGGAAAATGTTTTTAATGATCAATTTTCCGATGCGCAATACAATTGCAGAGAGTATCATAATGGCCATAATTTTTAGGAGGCCTGTTCCAATCGCGATCCATGTATCTTCATTTAGAATTTTTTCTTTAAGATTATTAAACATTTCTTGCATAAAATCACCAGCTTTCATGAATATTCACAGCTGTACAAATTTAATTGTTCGTGCGTTTTTAAGTGCATACTTTGAATGCATAGCCGTTTTATGAATCTATATATATATTGTAACAAGTCTTTATTTTACTTTGTAGTTTCTAACCGTGCAACAAGTAATGCTCCTAGTTCTTTTTACCCTGTTTAAAAAATTCCCATTTCAGGTATGTATACATAACATAAATTTTCCGTATACTGTTACTACTATGGAGAAGGAGTGGAACCAATGAATTTAAAACCCAATTTTTTTGAAAAGAGAGGCGAAACGGCAAGAATATTTTACGATGAGCAGCTGGCCGCTGGAAAAATTTCCACAGAATTATTGTCGCTTATTCCAGTTATTAGCAGCCGCCCAATCGTATTTGTTTGTATTGGCACTGACCGCTCTACTGGTGATTCATTAGGTCCACTTGTCGGAACGCTACTTGAAGAAAAGGCCATTGCACCTTTTCATGTATACGGAACGCTTGAGGATCCAATCCATGCTGTTAATCTTGAAGATAAATTAATGGAGATAAAAGAAAAACATGTTCATCCTTTTATCATCGGAATTGATGCATGCCTTGGCCGGCTAAAAAGCGTTGGCGTTATTCAAATCGGTGAAGGTCCGGTTAAACCCGGAGCAGGAGTAAATAAAGAGCTTCCGCCTGTAGGAGACATACATATTACAGGTATTGTGAATGTCAGCGGCTTTATGGAATTTTTTGTTTTGCAAAATACAAGGCTTAATCTTGTATTAAAAATGGCAAAAACAATCGCAGATGGCATTTCTACAGCTAGCCTTGCTTTTCATAATAAAAAACAATCATGGAAAGAAGTAAACTGGAGCCTTGATCAAGGACAAAACAAATTAATGTAATAAGAAAACGAGCATGAGTTTTAAACTCCTAACCTAGGAAATCCTCTAAAAGTTGCCGCTTTTCTCGTACCATGAATCGCTTCTGAAGTGTTCCTTATTGGAGCTAGACATAAATGGGAAGGATAAATGAATCCTTCCCAATGTTCATAACAAAAATTTTACTTGAAACAATAAATAATTGCAACGATCAGCCCTGATACAACAATGCCCGGCAAAAAATTTGCAACGCGGATTTTTGTCAATCCTGTCAAATTTAATCCGATGGCAAAAATCATCACTCCGCCTGTAGCAGTCATTTCCGTTATAAAACTGTCCAAAAGCGCCTGTGGCACAAACCGGTCAATTTGCGTGGCGAAAAGAGCGATTGTTCCTTCATAAATGATTACCGGAAAAGCAGAAAACAAAACGCCGATTCCTAGCGTAGTCGTTAAAATTAATGCAGTAAATCCGTCTATAATCGCTTTTGTATAAAGAACATCGTTATCCCCGCGGAGACCACTGTCCAATGCACCAATAATGGCCATTGCCCCAATCACAAATATTAAGGTTGCTGTTACAAAACCTTGTGAAATGCTTCCCTGGCCTTTTGATCCGATTTTTCTTTCCAACCAGTTCCCAAGCTGACTTAATTTATCTTCTAGTGCAATTAACTCTCCAATAACTGCACCTAAAACTAAACTAATAATCACAACCAGAAAATTAGTGCTTTTAAATCCCATTTGCAATCCAAGCACCATCACGGCCAGTCCGATTCCGTGCATAACCGTTGTCTTCATGTGTTCAGGAATTCGGTGGAGCAGTTTCCCAAAAAAAGTGCCGACAATAATAAAAAGTCCATTTACAAGCGTTCCTAGCAAAAACATAATTTTCCCCTTTGTCTCATAAAAAATAAACCATCGACTTGATGGCTTAAGTGGATAAATCTTTCCCATCCAATAATTCAAGAATCCGTTCTAAGTCTTCTTGGGAGAAAAACTCTATTTCGATTTTTCCTTTATTTTTCGTTTTCTTTATATTAACAGTCGTACCAAACCGCTCGCGCAATAATGATTCTCTCTCCTGCAGAAAAAGATCTTTTTCGATTTTCTTCTTTTTTGTTTCACGTGAAACTTTTTCATTTAATTGTTGGATCAAATGTTCAAGCTGGCGGACATTTAAATTTTCTTTGATTGTTTTTTCAACTACAGCTGCCATGTTTTCTTTTTTACGCAAACCTAATAATGCCCTTCCATGGCCCATTGATATTTGTCCTTCTGAAATTAACTCCTGAATTTTCGGAGGAAGCGATAGAAGCCTTACATGGTTTGCTATATGCGGACGGCTTTTCCCAAGGCGCTTTGCTAATTCTTCCTGTGTCAAGTTTAGTTTTTTCATTAACATTTGATACGCTGACGCTTCCTCAATCGGTGTTAAATCTTCCCTTTGCAGATTTTCCAAAACCGCTAACTCCATCATTTGCTGCTCGTTTAAATCACGAACTACAACAGGCACCTTTTCAAGATTTGCTTCTTTTGCAGCCCGATAACGCCTTTCGCCCACAACAATCTCATAACCTTTAATGCTTTTTCTTACGATGATAGGCTGTAAAATCCCGTGTTCAAGAATCGATTGTTTCAATTCTTCAATCGCTTCCTTCTGAAAAACCTTACGTGGTTGATAAGGGTTGGGACGAAGTTCTTTAATGTTAACTTCTTGAACTGTCTCTCCTTTTTCAGCTTCCAAATTCGTGAAAAATGCATTTAGTCCTTTTCCTAAACCTTTAGCCATTCACAACCACTTCCTTTGCCAAATCTAAATAAACCTCCGTTCCCCTTGATTTTGGGTCATAAATAATAATTGGTTCTCCATGGCTTGGTGCTTCGCTTAGACGTACATTTCTTGGAATGATGGTTTTATATACTTTATCTTGAAAATATTTTTTTACTTCTTCGATCACTTGGATACCAAGGTTGGTTCTGGCATCAAGCATCGTTAATAAGACACCTTCAATCCGGAGATCATGGTTAAGATGCTTTTGAACTAGACGTACAGTATTCAATAACTGACTTAAGCCTTCCAATGCATAGTATTCGCACTGGACCGGGATTAAAACTGAATCAGAAGCGGTTAAGGCATTTATCGTCAGCAAGCCAAGTGAAGGCGGGCAATCAATAATGATATAATCATAATCATCTCTCACTTCCTCTAATGCCCGTTTCAATCGAACTTCCCTTGAAATAGTCGGTACGAGTTCAATTTCTGCTCCGGCCAATTGAATAGTAGCCGGAATTACATCTAAATTTTCAACAGAAGTTGGCTTAATGACCTTTTTTGCTTCAACATCATCTACTAAAACATCGTAAATGCATTGAGCTACGTCGGCTTTTTCAATTCCAACACCGCTGGTGGCATTACCTTGCGGATCTATGTCTACCATTAAAACTTTCTTTCCTATGTATGCTAAGCAGGCGCCTAGATTAACAGAGGTGGTCGTTTTTCCGACTCCCCCTTTTTGGTTCGCGATTGCAATTACTTTGCCCACGATGTCACCTACCCTCATTTCCTCTAAAGTAAAACTTTCGAAAGCGTATGGAAAACTATTTGACTAATAATCATGTAATATATTTTATCACGAAAAAGATAGGATCATAGCTTTTTTCACTAAATTCTCGAGAATCAAAGAATTTTTAATAAACATAAAAAGAGAGAAACTAAACAGTTGTTCAGTTTCTCTTCTATGGAATAAGTGCTATTTCTTTTTTGGAATGCGAATTGTGAACTGGTAATAATCTTCAAATTCTTCCTCTTCTGAGTCAAGAGTAATACCGCTTTCTGACACCATTGATAAAGATTGGCGAATCGTATTAACCGCAATTCTCATATCTTTGCTGAATACTTTTCTTTTTGGCTGAGGCTTTTTTTCAGTTTGTTCAAGCATTTTTGCAACCCGTTCTTCAGTTTGTTTCACATTTAAATTTTTCTCAATAATTTCCTGAAGTAATTTTACTTGTTTTTCTGGATCTTTCAATGGTATAAGAGAACGGGCATGCCGTTCGGTAATTATTTTATTCAAAAGTGCTTCCTGGACTTCATTTGGAAGTTTAAGAAGGCGGAGCTTATTCGCAACTGTGGATTGCCCTTTTCCCAGCCGTTGTGCCAAAGCTTCCTGCGTTAAATTATGAAGCTCAAGCAATTTCCCGTATGCAATAGCTTCTTCAATTGGGGAAAGTTCTTCCCTCTGTAAATTTTCAATCAGCGCCATTGAGGCGGTTTCCGTATCATTAAGGTTTTTAATAATCGCAGGAACTTCATCCCAGCCAAGCTTTTTCATTGCTCGCCAGCGCCGCTCGCCTGCGATAATTTCAAACTGGTTATTTCCAAACTCTCTGACTACGATCGGCTGAATAATGCCATGTGTATGAATCGTCCGTGCCAATTCTTCTATTTTCTCATCGTCAAATACCGTCCTTGGCTGAAAGCGATTCGGAACGATATCTTCGATTGGTATCTTCTTTATTTCTTCCGTATGATCGGTTTCGGCTTGTTCAGCCGGAATTTCTATATCATCTTGTTGATCCTTTTCGCCTAGGCCAAAAAAGCGTGAAAAAGAACGCTTCATCACCCTGCACCACCTTTACGAAACTCCCTATAACATATTCTCTTTAATTATGACAAGTTCCTGCTTTCAGATACATTATAAAACAAATTATGTCACATAATGCGGAAAAAGTAACTCTATTCTATAGGAGTTTTATTAGGAGTCCCCGGCTTTCTTGGATATTTTTTAGGGGTTTTCTTTTCTTTTTTTATAATTAATATGTTTCGTTCGCTTTCCTCTAGAGGCAAACGAAAAGAATGAACGCTTTGAAGGCTTCCCCCTAATACGGAAATAGCTTTTTTAGCTGCTTCCAATTCCTCGTTGGCACTGGCCGCTTTCATCGCGATAAATGTTCCACTCAGTTTTACGAGCGGCAAACAAAGCTCGCTTAAAACAGACATTTTTGCCACTGCCCTTGCGGTAACAACATCATAACTTTCACGATGTTCCTTTTTTTGGCCAAATGTTTCGGCTCGGTCGTGAATAAATTGAACGTTCTTTAATTGTAAAACCTTTCCTAAATGCTCCAAAAATGTAATACGCTTATTTAACGAATCAACAATCGTAATATGGAGATCAGGAAAAGCAATTTTCAAAGGAATACTTGGAAATCCGGCTCCTGCCCCTACATCACAAACACGCAAAGGTTGCTGAAAATCAAAATAAAATGCTGCCGTAATCGAGTCATAAAAATGCTTTAAATAAACTTCATTTTTCTCGGTAATAGCAGTCAAGTTCATTTTTTCATTCCACTCGACAAGCGTTTGATAATACGTTTCGTATTGATCTAATTGCTGTTGGGAAAGAGAAATCCCTTTCCCGGACAGCATCGTTTGAAACTGTTCTATGTTCATAGGCCAATCCTTTCTTGCATGTGTGTGCTACTCATTCGAAACCCGGGCAATGCGGCCTTGTTCGATATACACAAGCAAAATCGAAATGTCAGCCGGATTCACACCGGAGATGCGTGATGCTTGGGCAATTGATAAAGGCCTTACTTCTTTTAATTTCATACGGGCTTCTGTCGCTAATCCTGTGATTGCATCATAATCAATGTTTTCAGGTATTTTTTTATCCTCCATTTTCTTTAATCTCTCAACTTGTTGAAGAGATTTTTCAATATAACCTTCGTACTTAATTTGAATTTCTACTTGCTCTTTCACTTCCGAATCTAATTCAGTTTCGTTCGGAGCAAGCTTCTGAATATGTTCATAGTTCATTTCCGGACGTTTCAGAAGGTCAGAAGCACGAATCCCGTCCTTTAGTTCGCTGCCGCCCAAGGATCGTACTAGTTCTTGAACTTCTTTAGAAGGCTTAATAATAATGGAATTCAGCCGTTTTTTCTCAGCCTCAATTGCTTCTTTTTTCTTAACAAATTTTCTGTACCGTTCTTCAGAGATAAGCCCGATTTTGTAACCAAGCTCTGTTAAACGCAGATCAGCATTATCATGGCGAAGCAGCAATCTGTATTCGGCTCTTGACGTTAATAAACGGTATGGCTCATTTGTTCCTTTTGTAACAAGGTCATCAATCATCACACCGATATAAGCGTCAGACCTGCTTAAAATGACTTCATCTTTTCCTAAGGCATTTCGGGCAGCGTTAATTCCCGCCATTAATCCTTGTCCGGCAGCTTCTTCGTATCCTGATGTTCCATTTATTTGTCCGGCAGAATATAAATTTTTGACTAATTTCGTTTCTAACGTCGGCCAAAGCTGTGTCGGAACGATTGCATCATATTCGATGGCGTAGCCGGCGCGCATCATTTGCGCATTTTCAAGGCCCGGGATCGTCCTTAAAATTTTCTTTTGAACATCTTCCGGCAAACTTGTTGAAAGCCCTTGAACATATACCTCTTCCGTATTTCTTCCTTCAGGCTCCAAAAAGATTTGATGGCGCGGCTTATCGTGGAAACGAACAACTTTATCTTCAATTGATGGACAATAACGTGGACCTGTGCCTTTGATCATTCCGGAAAACATCGGCGCACGGTGCAGGTTTTGGTCAATCAGCATGTGTGTTTCCTCATTTGTGTAAGTAAGCCAGCAAGGAAGCTGATCCGTAATATATTTTGTTGTTTCATAAGAAAATGCTCTTGGGACATCATCACCCGGCTGTATTTCCGTTTTACTGTAGTCAATTGTATTGCTGTTTATACGAGGAGGAGTTCCGGTTTTAAAGCGGACAAGTTCAAAACCAAGCTCCTCCAGATGTTCTGATAGTTTGATGGAAGGCTGCTGGTTATTTGGTCCGCTTGAATATTTCAATTCTCCAATGATAATTTCTCCTCTTAAGAAAGTGCCTGTTGTAATTACAACTGTTTTTGATCGATAAACAGCCCCCGTTTTTGTAATTACACCCTTACAAACTCCATCTTCAACTATAAGCTCTTCAACCATTCCTTGAATTAAAGTAAGGTTTGGTTCATTTTCAAGCGTTTTTTTCATTTCATGCTGATAGGC
This sequence comes from Bacillus methanolicus MGA3, assembly GCF_000724485.1. Classification (GTDB taxonomy): domain Bacteria; phylum Bacillota; class Bacilli; order Bacillales; family Cytobacillaceae; genus Bacillus_Z; species Bacillus_Z methanolicus_A. The sequence goes on from NZ_CP007739.1 coordinate 3,331,971, forward strand.
AAATTTGTCTGCTTGTGCACGCAATGCACGTACAGCAGGACCTTTTCCTGTATTCAGCATCCGCATTTGGATATAGGTCTTGTCAATGTTTTTTCCCATTTCTCCGCCCAATGCATCGATTTCTCTTACGACAATCCCTTTGGCAGGACCGCCAACAGAAGGATTGCAGGGCATAAAAGCAACCATATCGAGGTTAATTGTGATCATTAATGTTTTGGCACCGAGTCTCGCGGAAGCAAGCCCTGCTTCACAGCCGGCATGTCCCGCACCTATGACAATAACATCATAATTCCCAGCTTCGTATTGCATCACGCTGCCTCCTTTTAAAATGAAAATTTGGGTTTAATAACAATTTTTTCTGGTTTATGACTATTTCCCGGGTTATAAACGAATTCCGAGGCTACGAACCAATTTCGAGATTTATGAGCCACTTTTCATGGTTTATAAGCCAATTCACTAAATTTATGAGCCAATTCTTGAATATATTGACCCGTTCCGGGTTTTGAACCACATTATTTTCCTAAACAGAATTGAGAGAACAGCTGGTCAATCAGACTTTCGTGGACACTGTCTCCGATTATTTCTCCAAGCAGCTCCCATGTTTTTGTTAAATCAATTTGTACGATATCGATCGGTGTTCCCATTTCGACTTGTTGAATCGCTTCCTCAATCGAATTTAGCGCTTGATGAAGCAAAGCTATATGGCGGCTGTTCGATACATATGTCATATCTCCCGCTTCGATTGAACCTTCAAAGAACATAGACGCAATTGCTTCTTCCAATTCATCTACTCCGCGATCTTCAAGCAGAGACGTTGTAACAACTTTGTGATCTTTCGCCAATTCCTTTACTTTTTCCATATCAATTTTCTGCGGCAAATCTGTTTTATTAACGATAACGATAACATCCATGCCTTCAACGGTTTTAAAAAGATTTTCATCCTCAGGTGTCAGTTCGTCTGAATAGTTTAAAACTAGCAGAATCAGATCAGCTTCTTTTAAAACTTGTCTTGACCGCTCAACTCCGATTCTCTCTACAATGTCTTCGGTCTCGCGTATTCCGGCTGTATCTAATAGACGCAAAGGAACTCCGCGGACGTTCACATATTCCTCAATCACATCTCTTGTTGTGCCAGGAATATCGGTTACAATTGCCTTATTTTCATGAACAAGACTGTTCAAGAGAGAGGACTTGCCGACATTTGGACGTCCGATAATTACCGTTGATAATCCTTCTCTAAGTATTTTTCCTTGCTGGGAAGTTTGCAGCAGCTTTTGAATTTCTTCTCGTACATATTGAGCTTTTTCTAAAAGCATTTTGTGCGTCATTTCCTCAACATCATCATACTCAGGATAGTCGATATTCACTTCTATGTGGGCAAGAATTTCTAAAATTTCCTGCCGCAGCCTTTTTATTAATTTTGAAAGACGTCCTTCCATTTGTCCAAGTGCAACATTCATGGCTCTATCCGTTTTTGCCCGAATTAAATCCATGACAGCTTCGGCTTGAGATAGATCTATACGTCCATTTAAGAAAGCGCGTTTCGTAAATTCTCCCGGTTCTGCAAGGCGCGCCCCATGGTTTAACACAAGCTGAAGCACACGGTTTACTGAAACGATCCCCCCGTGGCAATTGATTTCCACCACATCTTCTTTCGTAAATGTTTTCGGACCTTTCATAACCGAAACCATTACTTCCTCAGCAACTTCGTTCGTTTTCGGATCAATAATGTGTCCATAATGAATTGTATGGGATGCAGCCTCAATGATCCGCTTTCCGCCAACGCCACGAAACAGCTTGTCCGCAATCTCGATAGATTGATCACCGCTCAAACGCACAATTGCAATTGCTCCTTCTCCCATCGGAGTAGAAATTGCGGCTATTGTATCAAACTCCATCCCCGATCACCTCGCTTATCTATAAAAATTTTTCTATTTGGTCTATATTTAATAGCGCTTTTGCTTCGACATTCAGATGATGTTCAGATATAGGCGTCTTAACAAGACAAGGGAAAACTTCGCTTCGGAAGTGTTATGTTTGCATAAAAGAAAGTTTGGCTTCCGAGTGGGCCTGCATTCATTTTTTCCCTAAATTCCTACAATACCACATGCTCGTTTTATGAAAAAGTATTATCTCTTGAAAATGAATAAACTTATCCACAACCACTTATTTTCTTGTTATATTGTAACTTATCAACATGTGAATAACAATAAAGTGAAATAAAAGCAAAGGGCCAGACCCCTCCAATAGACAAACAAAAATAAAATCGTTCTTTCTATTGTCATTATTGGAGAGAGTCAGACCCTTATGAGTGAGTCAAATTCTATTTTATTGGTGAAATTACGACATATCGATGCGGTTCTACTCCATCAGAATAAGTATTCACGCGATCATTATTCGCTAAAGCTGTATGAATTACTTTGCGCTCGAATGAAGGCATTGGTTCAAGTACAACATCACGGCCAGTTTTAATAGCTTTTTGTGCGAGCCTTTCCGCTAATTGAACAAGTGTTTCATTTCTTCTTGTTCGATAATCTTCGGCATCAAGGAGAACTGTTAAATATTGATCAGAATGACGGTTGATCACTAATTGTGTTAAATACTGAAGGGAATTAAGTGTTTGCCCTCTTTTTCCGATTAAAAGAGCAATTTTTTCCCCTGATAAAAGGAAACTTACCTGCTTTCCCTCTTGAATAGCTTCAATATTGATTGATGCTCCCATTTTCTCGGCTACATTTTTTAGAAATTCCTTTGCCTCTTCTATCGGATCAATCTTTATTTCAGCTTTGACAACTGCTGGGCGTGATCCAAAAATGCCGAATATCCCCTTTTTTCCTTGATCAATTATCGTTATTTCTACGCGGTCTTTCGTGGTGTTTAATTGTGTTAAAGCTGATTCCACTGCTTCATCGACAGTTAGTCCAGTAGCAGTTACTTGTTTCACTTTTTTGCTCCTCCTGATTTGCCGGTTTCTACATCTTTTTTGAGATCCGGACCCTTAATGAAATAAGTTTGAACAATCATAAAAATGTTACCAACTACCCAATATAATGAAAGAGCTGCCGGAAAGTTAATCGCAAATATGATGATGCTGATAGGCATGATCCATAGCATCATTGCCATTTGCGGATTTTGGTTTTCCGTTCCAGCCATCATCATTTTCTGCTGGATAAATGTTGTAGCACCCGCAATAAGCGGCAGTATGTAAAATGGATCCGGAGAGCCTAAATCAAACCATAAAAAATTATGTTCAGCAATTTCTCTTGTACGAGAAATAGCATGGTAAAATCCAATTAAGATTGGCATTTGAATTAATAATGGAAAACAGCCTGAAAACGGGTTGACTCCATGTTTCTGAAATAAAGCCATCGTTTCCTGCTGCAATTTTTGCTGTGTTTTTTGGTCTTTTGAGCTGTATTTTTCCCTAAGTTTTTGCAACTCAGGCTGAAGCGCTTGCATTGCTTTCGAATTTTTCGTTTGTTTTATCATTAAAGGAAGAATTGCAAGACGAATAAGAATCGTTACAAGGATAATGGATAAACCAAAACTTCCTCCCGCAATTTCAGCCACTTTAATAATCAACATCGAGAGCGGATAGACAATATATTCGTTCCAAAAGCCTTGACTTTCAGCTGTAATTGGCTGGTTGTATTGCGTACAGCCCGTAAGAATTGCTATCAGCAAAATGAAGCCAATTAAAAAAAGTATTCGCTTTTTCAACCGTTTTTTCCTCCTTACTGCAAATAGAATCATTCTATCAAAAACAAGTCATCAATTCTTGCCATTTTTAAACCTTTTTAAATCCACGTGTATTTTACCATCTTTTCTATGTAAGCGTCTTTATAAACATAGCAAAAAACTGTTAATGTTTTTCATTATTTCCACGCTCTATACTTTTAAAAACTCTTGCTACCTTTAAGACATGGGTTATGCTTTTCTTTACTTCATGAAAATCCATGTCCGCTGCCGGCTTTCTCGCAATGATTACATAATCGTTGCCACTATGTATTTGTTCTTTCAATTCCAAAAAGGCCTGGCGAATATATCTCTTAATGCGATTTCTGGTTACGGCATTTCCAATCTTTTTACTGACAGAAAGCCCGATGCGGAAATAAGGCTGATCTGTTTTTTTTAAAACATAAACAATAAATTGCCGATTCGCAAAGGATTTTCCTTTTTGAAATACTTCCTGAAATTCTTTGTTTTTCTTGATCCGCAATTTTTTTTTCATGGTTTTTTCCACCCTCAAGTACTTTTCTGGATCAATTGGCGTTTATTTCTCAAGCGGAAGAAAAGGAAAATTGAACTCTATGTGAAAAAAGACCACTGACATTTCAGTGGCCTAAGCTGATAATACCTTTCTTCCTTTACGACGGCGGCGAGCTAGAACTTTACGTCCGTTAGAAGTGCTCATCCGTGCCCGGAAACCGTGAACTCTTTTGTGTTTACGGTTACTTGGCTGATAAGTTCTTTTCATTATATGACACCTCCCTCGAGGAAAAGCGTTAAAGACAGTCTTTCTAATTATATAAATTTACTCAAAAAATTGTCAACTGCACATTTTACGAAGATCTTTCCATCCTGATTTTTAAAAATTGAATTTTCTACTTCAAAAAGTTATTCCAAAAAAGTAACTTTTTACGGAAGAACCCTCAAAAAATAACATTGTGGATATCAATCGACAGATTTTTTTTATCCACAACAGATACTGACAACTTTTACACACACTCAAGTCTTGTGGACAATTTTTATCAACATGTCTTGCCGCTTGTGGATAAAGTTTGAAAAAGCATTGCACCTATTAGTTTTATTTGATATCATTAACTGTGTTTTCACTCGGTATAAATCTTTGTGTATAACTTAATTATCCACAATTTGTGGATAGAGTGTGGACAGGTTATTCAACAGGTATGGAAAAGATTATCCACAAACAGTGGATATTGTCGAAAACCTATTTTACTTCCTTATTATATATTTTTCCACATAATAAATTTCGTATATTTATAAATTTATAGGTTTTGTACAATGGATGACAGATTAAAGGAGGGGTGACAGTTGGAAAATA